>NZ_RZQP01000070.1:0-27093 GCF_003998165.1 Mesorhizobium sp. M7A.F.Ca.US.007.01.2.1
ACGCTGCTGAAGTCGCTCGACGGCAAGAAGGTCGGCGTGCAGGCTGGCACGACCCACGCGCATTTCCTCGAGAAGCGTGCACCGAATGCCGACCTGAAAACCTACGACACGCTTGACCAGATGCAGATCGACCTGGCGAGCGGCCGTATCGACACGGCTTTCGCCGATCAATCCGCCTTGCAGGATTTTCTGGACAAGCCTGACGGCAAGAACTTCCAACTGGTCGGTGTTGAGATCAAGAGCACATACGACCCGACGCTTGGCGAAGGCATCGGCGTCGGCATCGCGCAGGACAACACCGAACTCAAGGTCAAGATCGACAAGGCGCTTTGCGAGCTGATCGCGGACGGCTCGGTCGGCAAGGCAAGCGAGAAATGGTTCAAGACGGACATTTCCCGGCCCTGCAAATAACGCCTTGGAACCCTCGCATGCGCCCGGAGCTCCGGGCGCATGCACTTCATTGGCACGACAAGACTAGGGCAACTCAGATGGAATTCGGTCTCTGGCAGGTTTGGGAAGCGGGTTGGGTGACCGCCATCCTGCGTGGCGCGTCGATAACGATCCTGGTGGGTCTCGTCAGCATGGCGGCCGGGCTGGTGATCGGCATTGTCTGCGGCTTGATCAAATGGGCCCGGATATTTCCGCTCTCGCTGCTCGTTGATGCCTATACCTCGCTGGTGCGCGGCGTGCCCGAGCTGCTCATCATCTACCTCCTGTTTTTCAGTTCGGTTGAATTCGTGACCAAGGTCGTGACCGCTTTCGGCTATGCCGGGGTCGCGGAGAGCGGCTATGCGTTCGTCATCGCGGTCATCGCCATCGGCGCGATCTCCGGCGCCTATTCGACCGAGGTCGTGCGCGGGGCCCTGGGCGCGATCCCCAATGGGCATATCGAGGCCGCGCGCGCGCTCGGGCTATCGGGCGGCCGGATCTTTCGCCGCATCATCGCGCCGCAGATGCTGCGCATCGCGGTTCCCGGAATCAACAACGTCTGGCAGACCACGATCAAGGACACGGCCCTGGTCTCGGTGGTCGGCCTTCAGGAGCTGATGCGCATTTCTTTCATTGGCGCCAATTCCACCCGCCACCCGTTCATCTTCTACCTGATCGCGGCTGTGGTTTATCTGGCCATTACGCTCGTCAGCCAGGCCGGGTTCGACGGCATCGAACGCCTGCTCAGGGTGAGGACGAGAAAGTAGTTATGATGGATCTCATCCAGCTAGCGGTTCCCGTCCTGCTCAAGGGCCTGTGGGTCACAGCGGCACTAACGTTCGTCTCGGTGCTGATCGGCTTCAATCTGGGCCTCGGTTTGGCGCTGATGCGACTGTCGTCGAACCGCTTCCTGTCAGGCTTTGCCAAATATTATTCCAATGTCTTTCGCGGGACGCCACTGCTGGTGCAGATTTTCCTGTTCTATTACGGGCTTGGCCAACTTTCCTCGATCAAGGACAACGCAGCTTTGTGGTGGTTGATCAGCGACGGCGCGCGCTGCGCCGTGCTGGCGCTTGCGCTGAACACGGCTGCCTACACGTCGGAGATCCTGCGCGGCGGATTGATGTCGGTTCCGGTTGGCCTCGTCGAAGCGGCGCAGGCATGCGGCATGTCGCGCATGCTGCGGTTCCGGCGCATCGAGTTTCCGCTCGCCATCCGCCAGGCGCTGCCGGCCTATGGCAATGAGCTCATCCTGGTCGTCAAGGGGACCAGCCTTGCCTCGACGATCACGGTGCTCGAGATCACCGGCTACGCCAAGCGGCTGATGAGCCAGACCTTCGCAATCTTCGAGATCTTCGCCATTGCCGGCGTGCTCTACCTTGTGATCAATCTGCTGTTGATCGCCATCATCCGCGCCATAGAGCGTTTCCTCATGCGCCACGAGGCCTCCTCTGGCCGAGATCTGGCAGCGCCGCAACCAAATCGATCGACCGTGGGTTCGTGACGCCCCTGCTAAGATAGAGCGATCCGAGCGAGTAGTTTTCACGACGTCTCTGACTAAAATGCAATTTCATTGGACGCTGAATGCCCGAGATAAAATGGGTGACCGATCGTCTCGCTTTAGATCACTGCTTCCTCGAGAAACGGCTCGTTGCGATCTATGCGCTCGTAACAGAACGGCGAAAGATCGAGCGTCTGGAAAGCCCCGTGAACGATAAGTTCTGAAACGGCGCGGCCCACGGCTGGCGACTGTTGCAGCCCGTGCCCCGAGAAGCCGTTGGCAAACATGAAATTGGTCACCTGCGGGTGGAAGCCGACGATGCCGTTGTGGTCGAGCATGTTGTACTCGTAGTGGCCGGTCCAACTGGTCTGGACCTTGAGTGCGTCGAAAGACGGAATGCGGTGCCAGAGTGCCGGCCAGATGTAGTCGTCGAACTCTTCATGGTGCATTTCAAAGTCGTCGTAGCCGGCCGGTCCGTCGCCTTGCGGCGTGTTGCCGGTGAGAAAAAGCTCGCCTTCGGGACGCACGAATGTTCCGGAAAGGTCGATGACATTGGGCATCCGGCCGGGGATCGGGTTGGCGCTGGCGAAGACGAAGCTGTAGCGCTTGTAGGGCGCGACCGGGATCGACAGGCCGGCCATGGCGGCCACCTGCTGAGCGCGCGGGCCCGCGGCGTTGACCAATGTTCCGCAGGCAACCGTCTGTCCGGTCGCGAGGCGCACCGAGATGACCCGCCCATCGGCGATGTCCAGCCCTGTCACGGCATTGTCAATATACTCGACGCCGCTGGCGCGGGCTGCGCGGCGGAAACCGTTCATCAGCCCCACGGAATCGAACCAGCCCTCTTCCCTGGCCCCCCAGGAACCGCCACCGAGATCCTCCACATTGAGCCAGGGGAAGCGATCCTTCAGCGGGCCCGGCTCAAGAAACACCGTGTGGGCCCCAAAACTGCGTTGCAGATCGACGCGCTCGCGGGCCGCTTTGACGCCGTCGGGTGAACAGCAGTAAAGATACCCATGCTCCTTGAAGCCGAGGTCGGGCGCCGGTTCGTCCTTGTAGAAAGGTGCCATACGCTCCTGAAATCCGCGGATGACCTCGATGCCGAACTGGCTGATCTTCACATTGATCGGATTGGAATATTGCTGCCGGATCGCACTGGTGGAGAGCGCCGTCGACGAGAATTCGTAGCTCGAGTCGCGTTCGACCACGAGGATCGAGGCGCCGCTGCCCAGCGCCTGGCTCAGCCAGTAGGCCGTGGACGAACCGATGACGGCGCCGCCGACGATGACGATGTCGTAGGCGGTGCGTGACGGCGCTTTGTACCGGGGGATCGGCATGGCTGTATCTCCGGTCTACTGAGTGAACGAAGCGACCAAGGCATCCGAGCCCCGCGCCAGCAGGCCGAGGTCGGAACCAACGGCAACCATGGTGAAGCCGTCGGCGAGGTAGCGGTCGGCATCGGTCTTTGCGGGAGCCAGGATCCCGCTGGCCTTGCCTGCCGCCGTTGCCGCCTTGCGCACCGAGGCGATCGCTTCTTGAACGTGTGCGGCCCCGGGATTGCCCATCGCACCCATATTGGTGGAAAGGTCGCCGGGTCCGACGAAGAGAACGTCGACGCCGTCCACTGCCGCAATTTCCGCGGCATTGGCGACGCCTAATTCATCCTCGATCTGTACGGCGAGAAGCTGCTGCTCACGCGCCTTGGCGTGGTAACCGGCGATGCGACCGAAGCCGTTGGCACGGTGACCGACCGAGAAGCCGCGAAATCCACCAGGCGCATATGTCATAGCCGCGACAATGGCGCGGGCCTGATCGGCCGTCCGCACATTGGGGATCATCAGGCTGCGCGCACCGATATCCAGGGCCTGCTTGATCAGATTGGGATCGTCGGAAGGCAGCCTGACGACGGCCTCGCTGTCGAAGCCGCCCATGACCTGCAACTGGGCCATGATGCTGCGCAGATGATTGGGGCTATGCTCGCCATCGATCAGCAGCCAGCCGGCGCCGGAGCCCGCGACAATTTCCGTCGTCAGGGCCGAAGCCAGCGAGCACCAGATGCCGATATGGGTCCGGCCGGCCGACACGGCAGCCTTCAGCGTGTTGAGGCGCTCTTGCATTTTGCGGTCGGTCTCCGATGAGCGAAAGGACGTTGAAATTTGTATGATGTCCTATATCATACGGCAATAATTTGCTGCAAGATGCAATACGCACCAACCTTCGTACAGGGGTTCAAGAATGAAGATCGGGTTCATCGGGCTCGGTGTGATGGGAGCACCGATGGCGCACCATCTCGTCGACGCGGGACATGAGATCTTCACGGTCCTGAACCGCTCCCCTCTGCCGAAGGACCTTAGGGCATCGGTCGTCGCCTCTCCTGGCGATGTGGCGCGGATGTCCGAGATCATCGTGACCATGCTGCCCGACACGCCAGATGTGGAGCGTGTCCTGCTTGGAGGAAACGGCGTCCTGGAGGGGCTGTCGGCCGATAAGCTGGTCATCGACATGAGCTCGATCAGCCCTATCGCCACTGCGGAATTCGCAGCGAAACTGCGGCAAGCGGGAGCCGGCTACCTCGACGCCCCGGTCTCGGGCGGTGAGGTCGGCGCCAAGGCGGCGAGCCTCACCATCATGGTCGGCGGGCCGACCGCAGAGTTCGAGCGCGCGCTGCCGATCTTTCGGACGCTGGGCAAGAACATCACCTTGATCGGCGAGCACAATGGCGCCGGCCAGACCTGCAAGATCGCAAATCAGATCATCGTCGCGCTCAACATAGAGGCCGTGGCGGAAGCGCTCGTCTTTGCCAGCAAGGCCGGTTGCGACGCGGCAAAGGTGCGCGCCGCGCTGATGGGCGGCTTTGCCTCGTCCCGCGTGCTGGAGGTGCATGGCGAGCGCATGATCGCCCGGACCTTCGCCCCGGGCTTTCGCATGCGGCTTCACCAGAAGGATCTCAACCTCGCGCTCGAAAGCGCCCGCGCGCTTGGCGTCTCGCTGCCGAACACCGCGATGGCGCAACAACTGATGAGCGCCTGCTCAGCCCGACCAGGCGGCGCGGAGGCCGACCACTCGTCCCTCGTCCAGGCGCTGGAGATCCTCAGCGGCCACGAACTGTCAAAAGAAAAGGAGTAAAACCGATGCGCGGAACCGGCAAGGCCGAGATCTTCGTGATGCTGGCCCATCCCGTGGCCCATGCCAAGAGCCCCGGCATATTCAACGAGATCTTCGAGCAGAAGGGCCTCGACAGCCTCATGGTGCCCTTGAGCTGCCGCCCAGAGGATTTCGAGGCCTTCTGGGCCGGCATTACGGCAGCCGAGAATATCAGGGGCGTGATCATCTCGGTGCCGTACAAGGTTGCGGTCTATCACAAATGCACCGCCGCTCACGACCGCGCCGCGAGGGTGCAGAGCGCCAATTCCGTGCGCCGGCTGCCCGATGGCAGCTGGTACGCCGACAATTTCGACGGCGTCGGCTTTATCGATGGCCTCAAGGCAGGCGGACATGAGATTGCCGGCCGCCGCATCCTTCAGGTCGGCGCCGGCGGCGCCGGCGCGTCCCTGGCCTATTGTCTCGCCGAAGCCGGTGCCGAGGAAATCCGCTTGGCCGACATCGATACCGGTCGCGCCGAAAAACTGGCGGCGCTGGTCGCGCAGGTCTTCCCGAAATGCCGCATCCAGGTTGGAGAGGCCGAGCCTTCCGGCATGCATATGGCGATCAACGCCACGCCGGTCGGCATGCACGCCGGCGACCCGCTGCCGCTGGATGTGAGCCGGCTGACCCCGGACATGACGGTCGTCGACATCATCATGGAGCCCGCCGAGACCCCCCTGCTAAAGGCGGCGAAAGAGATTGGCTGCCGCATTCAGCCGGGGCGCCCGATGATGGATTTCCAGGTCCGGGCCATGTCCGAATTCTTCGACATCGAAGGCAAGGGTCGCGGCAATGGCTGAGACATTGACGGCCGTCGTCATCGGCGGCACTTCCGGCATCGGACGCGCGATAGCGCTGCGCTTCGCCGAGGACGGCTACCATCTGGTGGTCGCCGGCAGGGATGCGGCACGGGGCGATGAGGCGGTTGGCGCCTGCGCGGCGGTCGGCGCACCGCGCGCGCTGTTTGTCCAGACCGATGTCGCCGAATCCGGCTCGGTGGAAGCGCTGGCGCAGGCCGTCAGCGACGCGTTCGGTACCCCGCACGTCGTCGTCAACTGCGCCGGCATCCTGCAGAGTGGCAAGCACGTCCTCGACCAGGATCTGGACGAAGACGAGAGGATGTGGCGAGTGAACTATCGCGGCACCTTGCTGGGTTGCCAGGTGTTCGGTCGGCTGATGTCGGCTGCCGGGCGAGGCGCGATCCTGAACGTCGGCTCGCTTGCCTCCTTCGCGCCGCTGTCCCTGCCCGCCTACACGCCCGGAAAGCATGCCGTCCTGGCCTTGACCCAGATCCTGGCCGCCGAGCTCGGTCCGCACGGCGTACGCGTCAATGCGGTGGCACCCGGCTACACGCTTTCGGACGGGCTGAAAGCCAGGATCGCCAAGGGTGAGCGCAACCCCGAAGCCATCCAGGCGACCACCGCGCTGCGCCGCTTCGTCGAGCCGCGCGACGTTGCCGAGGCCGCACTGTTCCTCTGCTCCGACCGGGCCGCATCGATAACCGGCGTCACCCTGCCCGTCGACGCCGGCTGGCTCGTTCAGGCGCCCTACGCACAATATCTGCAGGGAAACCCCATCCGCCAGACGCCGGCAATCTGAGTCCATCCGGCGGAGGCCGGAAATCTGACCCATCCGGCGGAGGCCGGAAATCTGACCCATCCGGCGGAGGCCGGAAATCTGACAAGGACAATCCAATGAGTGACATCAAGCGCTTCGACTTCGACACCCGCATCCACCACGGGGTCATCCACAATGGCACCCTCTACCTCACCGGCCAGGTCGCAAAGCCGGGTCAGTCCGCAGCCGACCAGATGCGCGAGGCGCTTGGCAAGGTCGACGTCCTGCTTGCCAAGGCCGGTACGGACAAGACACGTATCCTTCACGTGCAGATGTGGCTGGACGACATCAGGGATTTCGACGAGGTCAACACGGTCTGGGACGGATGGATGCCGAAGGAGCATGCACCCGCGCGCTCTTCCGGCGAAGGACGGATGGCCAAGCCTGGAATGCTGGTCGAGCTGATCGTCACCGCGGCGGTTTGAATGGCCTTGCCGGTTCGGGCATCATCGCGAATCTGGCTAAGGGGAGACTGATGACGAAGCGCAAACCGCTTTCCACTGTCGTGGCGGAGAGTCTGTCCGAAAAGATCCGTTCCGGATCTCTGCTTCCCGGCGCGCAATTGCCGACCGAGGCGGAGCTTTGTGCCGAGTACGACGTCAGCCGGACGGTGGTGCGGGAAGCGGTGGCGCGATTGCGCTCCGAAGGGATGGTGGTGCCGCAGCAGGGCCGCGGCATGTTCGTCAGCGAAACGCCGGCGCCGCGCAATTTCTCGATACCGGACGAGGCGCTGAGGACCTTGCCGGAAACCATTGCCCTGCTCGAACTGAGATTGAGTGTGGAAGTGGAGTCCGCCGGGCTATGCGCGGAACGGCGCACCGATGCGGAGGCGAGTGGAATCCGAACCCTGATGGAACAGGTCGACGCCCAGCAAGCGGATCCCGCTGTGGTCCAGATCCACTATGACTATGATTTCCATCTGGCGATCGCCAAAGCCGCGCGCAACGAATTCATCCACGGCTTCCTGAGCTATCTCAGGCCGATGATCGTTCCACGCTTTCAACTGGGCTACGTGGTCACGCCGGCGCTCAAGGACAGCTATTACGCACGCATTCACAACGAGCACAAAACCATCGTGGATGCCATCGAAAGGCAGGACGGTCGTGCCGCTCGCCAGGCCATGCGCAAGCATCTGCACAACAGCCTCGGGCGTGTGCGCGCTTTGGCACGGGCTTCGGGCGTCGCGGCGACAGAGGCAGAGCAGCAGGCGGCTGCGGCCTCGCTCTTTACCGATATGAAGAGGCCTGTTTCGACCGGCGGATAGGCCCCGGCTTCGATCACCCAGGCATTCGCACTCACCCAGATTAGCCACCGCATTGCGAAAGCCATGTTTTGGCTCCGCCAGCTGACCTGAACCGTTTCCCGCAGGTTGAGAACATCGTTTTCCCGTCGTTTCCTTCGGTTTTCAGCCTCGGCGCCGAGGTCACCACCTGTCCAGGTTTCGGGCGGGAGAAGAGAATTCGAAAGTTTATCTTTCCTTTTTGCTGGTTTTCTTGGTTTCGCGGCATCGGCCCAGGCCGCAGACTGAATCAGGCAATCAGGGAAGCCAACGTGACGACAGCCTTCATCACAGGTGCAACAAGCGGCATAGGGCGGGCCATGACGATCGCACTGAGCGACGCCGGCTACGATGTCTATGCGGTCGGGCGCAGCCAGGCCGCGCTCAAGGCGTTGCAGGCCGAGCGATCCGGCATCGTGCCCATCGCCGTCGACGTGACCGATCGCGAGGCGCTGGAAGCTGTTCTGGCGGATCTGACCATCGACGTGCTGATCAATAATGCCGGGATCATGCCACCGTTGGGCAATTTCGCCGACATGAAAATCTCCGACATCGACACCACGCTGGAGGTCAACCTCAGCGCGGCAATCCTGCTTACCCGCCTCGTCGTTCCGCAGATGCGCGAGCGGCAGGCTGGCCACATCCTGTTCACCGGCTCCACCGCGGGCCACGCGGCATATTCCAACATTGCCGTCTATTCGGCCACCAAGGCGGCGATATCAGGCTTTGCCGCCGCGTTGCGCGCCGACCTCTCCCCATCAGGCGTCCGTGTCACCGAGATCGTCGCCGGCCGTGTCGAGACGCAGCTCTACCAGGACATCCTCGACGCAAAGGCGCGCGCGGCCATGTACGCCAGCAAAGTGGTGCAGCCGGATGACGTGGCCGGAATGGTGGTCGCGGTACTCGGCCTGCCCGCATGGGCCGACGTTACCCGTTTCGACATCATGCCGACATGGCCAACCTCGCCAAGCGGCGCCAAGTAAGGAAAAACTGGAATGAAGGATCTTTCCGTTCTGATCGTAGGCGGCGGCGCTGGCCTCGGCGCGCTTTTGGCCAGGATGGCTGTAGAGGCCGGGGCTGCAAAGATCGGCATCATCGACATCAACCAGGACGCCGCCGAAGCCGCTCTCGCACCGGCAAAGGCCAACGGCCTGCCGACCGCGGCCGCCCTGTGCGACATCCAGGTCGGCCCTCAGTGCCACGCCGCCTTCGACGCCATCGTTTCGAAGCTCGGGCGTATCGACACGCTGATCAATTGCGCCGCGATCTACCCTCGCCGCCCGCTCCTCGAGATCAGCGACGCCGATTGGGATGCCTCCAATGGCATCAACATCAAGGGCACTTATCATATGATGGTGGCAGCCGTTCGCCACATGCAATCGCAGGAGCCGAAGAGCCATGTGCGTGGCCGGATCGTCAACCTGACCTCTGTCGATGCCTTCAAGGCGCATCCGCAGAACGCCCACTATGCGGCAACCAAGGCCGCCGTGGTCAGCCTGACGCGCTCCTTTGCCCATGACGTCGCAAAACACGGGATCCTGGTCAATTCGGTGGCCCCCGCAGGCATGGCCACGGAGCGGGCCAAGGCCCTCGGCTTCCTCGAGGAACTGGCCAAGGCGAGCCCGCTGGGTCGTGGCGCCGAGCCTGCGGAGATTGCCGAGTGGGTTCTCATGACCGGCGGCCCCAAGAATACCTACATGACCGGAGAAAACGTAATTGTTTCAGGTGGTTATATATACGCCTGAGCTATTTTCGCGCGCCGGCGGCGCTGAATTGTCCAACAGGAACGCAAGCGAAAGGAGGTGGAATAGACGATGACCGGCAAGCTTCGCCTTCCCTCGCTGAATGCGCTTCGCGTCTTCCACGCCGTCGCGCAGCACAAGAGCTTCCGGCAGGCGGCGGATGAATTGCTGGTCACGCCGCAGGCCGTCGGACAGCAGATCAAGCTACTGGAGGACACGCTTCAGGTGACACTGTTCGAACGCAAGGGGCGGTCGGTCGAATTGACCGAGTCTGCCATCCTTCTCTCGCACTATGTCAAAGCTGGGTTCGACGAATTTTCCGAAGGTGTTCGCCGCGTCACCAAGTCGAATTACCGGGACCGCATCAACCTGAATGCGAGCCCCTATTTCGCGACCCACTATTTGCTGCCTCGCCTATCTCTGTTCCGGGAGATATTGCCCGGTGCGGATCTGCGCCTGACGACGATGGTCGATCTGCCCGATTTCGGACGCGACGACATCGATATGACCGTCCAGTGGGGCTACGGCAATTGGCCGGACTACGAGACCATACTGCTGGTGCCTGATCCGAAGGTCATCTGCTGCACTCCGGCCATCGGCGAGAGCATCAAGTCGGCGCAGGACCTGACGTTGTTCACGTTGCTGGACACCGTCAAGTCGAAGCGCCTTTGGCCAGACATTTTACGCCACCTTGCCATCGAGCAGACGGACGGCAACCAAAGCATCAGCTTCGACGATGCCGCGACCATGCGCCGTGCAACCCTGCAAGGCATCGGCGTCGGTCTCGTCTCCGTCATCGACGCCGAGGAAGATTTGAGGTCGGGCGCGCTGGTCGCTCCGGTCGGGCGCGACGCCCTTGCCGATATGCGGCCGGAAGAAGTTCCTGGATTCTACCTGATCGTCCCGCGCGGGCACCTGCGCGTGAAGGCGGTCGCCGCCCTTCACCGATGGCTCGCCCGGCAGGACTGGGGCAGCGATCTGAAGATTTCCTCCGTGCCGAAACCGACCCCGCTTTCCGACTAGGAGCGGCTTTGAGACCGAGCTCCGAAAGAGAACTTTTGGGCCTCCAACAACAAGAAACCAAACAACCTCAACAGTGGAGACGGAACATGAAGACGATGAAATGGGGGGCCGCAGCCATGGCCCTTGGACTTGTGCATTTTGCAGCGCCGGCAGAAGCCGCCGGCGGCAAGACGCTGGAAGCCGTCAAGGCGCGCGGCGTGCTCAACTGCACCGGCCATGACGGGTCTTACCTCGGCTTCGCCGAAGTCGACGACAAGGGCAACTGGAAGGGCATGGACATTGATCTCTGCCGGGCGGTGGCCACGGCCGTGCTCGGCGACCCGGCAAAACTGAAGGTCGTTCCGATCAGCTGGGCGCAGCGCTGGCCGTCCCTGCAATCGGGCGATGTCGACATCATCATCAAGGCGTCAGGCGGCACGCTCAGCCGCGACACCGAGCTCGGCCTGCAATTTTCCATGTCCTATTACCTCGGAACGACCAAGGTGATGGCGCACAAGGAGCTAAACCTCAAGTCGCTCAAGGATGCGGCCGGCGGCACGATCTGCATTCCCGCCGGCACGTCGCAGGAACAGCAGGTCGCGGCCTATACGGCCAAGCTTGGCATCAAGCTCGAACCCGTGCTCATCGAAAAGACCGAGGAGCTCGAGCAGGCCTATTTCTCCGGACGCTGCGATCTCTATGCGCAGTGGGGCCCGACGCTCGCCATTGCGCGCATCGCCAAGAGCAAGGTCGACGACCATGTCATCCTGCCCGACGTGCTCGCCGTCGAGCCTGAAGTCATGATCATGCGCCAAGGCGACGACAATTGGGTTGACATCGCCAACTGGACGCTGAGCACGCTGATCTTCGCCGAGCAGGAAGGCATCACCTCCAAGAACGTCGACGAGGTCAAGGCCAAGCCGACCTCGCCGCAAGTCGCCAAGTTCCTCGGCGTCACGCCAGGCATGGGCAAGGGTCTCGGTCTCGATGATGACTGGGCCTACAAGGTGATCAAGAACGTCGGCAATTACGGCGAAATCTTCGAGCGCGACCTCGGCAAGGACTCGCCCTACAAGATGGACCGCGAGTTGACCAACCTTTGGAACAATGGCGGTGTCCTGTTCCCGCTGGTGATCGACTGATCCGTCCTTAACTCACCCGCTCCAGGCCCCGCCCGGCACAGCCGGGCGGGGTCGGCGACAATTCGGCAAGGATCTTTGGATGGTCAGCCTGCTGAGAAATCAAAAGGTCCGCAACGCGCTGTTGCAGGTCCTCTATGTCGGCTCGATCGCCGCGATGGTGCTTGCCGGCATCGTGATCGCCCGCCGCAACCTGGCTGATCAGGGGATCACCTCCGGATTCGACTTTCTGTTCAAGTCGACGGGTTGGGATGTGAATTTCTCGCTGCTGCCCGCCACGGCCAATGATCCCTATTGGTGGTACTTCCTCATCGGCATCATCAACACGCTGTTCCTGGGGAGCGTCGGCCTGATACTGGCGACGATCGTGGGAACGATCGTCGGTCTGGCGCGGACGTCTTCGAACGATTTGGCGCGGCTGCTCGGCCGTACCTATGTGGACATCTTCCGCAACATTCCGCTGATCCTCCAGGTTTTCTTCTGGTATGCGATCATCACGCACCTGCCGACGCCGCGCAGCGCGCACGAAGCCTGGGGCTTCCTGCTCACCAGCCGAGGACTCTACATCCCATTCCCGAACGTCGGCAGTGCCGCGTTTGCCGCAGCCACAGTGGCTGTGATCGCGGCCATCGTGCTGCCGGCCTGGCTGGGCAGGACGTCGCTCCTTGCCCAGCCGATCGGCCAGCGGCGCACCATCCAGTTTGCCGCCGCCGCAGCGGCACTGGCCTGCGCGACCATCATTCTGGCTCTCGGACGTCTGCCGGATACGCCGCTGCTGGACTTCCCTGCCCTGCAAGGCCTCAATCTGAGAGGCGGCCTGCGTATCCCTCCGGAGTTCGCCACCCTCGCCATCGCCATCGCCATCTATGGCGGCTCCTACATTGCGGAGATCGTGCGCGGAGGCTTCAAATCTGTCGGCACCGGCCAGGTCGAGGCAGCCCTTTCCTTGGGCCTTAGTCCCTGGCGGGTCTTCACGCTGGTGCGGCTGCCGCTGGCGCTGCGTGCCATGCTGCCGATCCTTGCCAATCAGTATGTCTGGCTGATGAAGGCGACGACGATGGGCATCGCCGTGGGCTTCACCGACTTCTTCATGATTGTGGCGCTGACGATCAACCATTCCGGGCAAACCCTCGAAGCGATCGGCATCCTGATGGCAGGCTTCCTCGCCATCAACCTCAGCCTTGCCGCCGTCTTCAACCGCATCAACAAGGCAATTGCCCTCAAGGGCAATCAACTGAGGGGCTGAGAGATGGAGATGGTCATTGTCGCTCCACCCGCTCCCGGCAGGCTTGAGGATCTGAGGCGACGCTTCTTCGCGACGCCGCTTCAGGCGGTGGTGTCGCTGGCCTGTCTGACGATCATGGTCTTCCTGGTCTGGAAGCTGCTGAATTGGGCGGTTTTCTCGGCTGTCTTCACCACCAGCGGCGGGCCGGAAGCCTGCCAGGCGACAGCGGGAGCCTGCTGGTCGGTCATCGCAGCGAGATGGCGGATCATCTTCTTCGGCCTCTATCCCTACGAGGAACAATGGCGCTCGGCGCTGGCCTGCGTCGCCGTTGTGGTGATGACGGTGCTGAGCTGTATCCCGGCGTTCTGGACGGGCCGCCGGATCGCGCTGGTATGGGGAGCCGGAACAGGCCTTTTCTACCTATTGATGAAAGGCGGCGTGCTTGGCCTTGCCCATGTCGGCGAGGAAGCCTGGGGCGGGCTGGCGCTGACCCTGTTCATCTTCGTTACCACCTGCCTGATCGGTTTCCCCTTGGCGATCTGCCTGGCCTTGCTACGCCGGTCGGAGCTGCCCTGGATTTCGCGGACCACCGGCCTCATCATCGACGGGGTCCGGTCGCTTCCGCTGATATCGATCCTCTTCACCTTTGCAGTGGTTCTGCCGTTCGCGCTGCCGCAATGGCTGCAGGGCGATAAGCTTTACCGCGTGATCCTCGGCTCCGCTCTGTTCTTCTCCGCCTATCAGGCTGAGATCGTGAGAGGCGGCATGCAGGGCGTTGCGACAGGACAGGAGGAGGCTGCCATGGCGCTCGGCATGCGCTACTGGCAACGCATCAGCCGCATCCTCCTGCCTCAGGCAATGCGCAACGCGATGCCGGCCACGATCAACCAGTTCGTCATCTCGTTCAAGGAGACCTCGCTGGTGGTCATCGTCGGTTTCTTCGAGATCCTGGCTTCCGGCAATGCCGCCTATGGCACCGGCGAATGGCGCTTCGCCTATGTCGAAGTCTATGCCTTCATCGCCTTCATCTACTTCATCTTCGTCTTCAGCCTATCCCGCTATGGCGCCTTTCTCGAGCGCCGCATGTCGGTCAGCGAACGGTAAGGAGGCGTGCAGGTGATCTCAACCAATTCGACCGGTGAGCCGGCGCTCCGCATCGAAAACCTCGACAAATACTACGGCACGTTCCAAGCACTGCGCGGGATAAACCTTTCCGTACAACGGGGCGAAAAAATCGTCGTCTGCGGACCCTCCGGCTCCGGCAAATCGACGATGATCCGCTGCATCAACCGCCTCGAACAGCACAATGGCGGCCGCATCGCGGTGCTCGGGACCGAGCTCAACGACGATGTCGGCAATATCGACGAGATCAGGCGTGAAGTCGGCATGGTGTTCCAGCACTTCAATCTGTTCCCGCACATGACGGTGCTGGAGAACTGCATGATCTCCCCGATGATCGTGCGCAAGCAGCCGCGGGCGCAAGCCGAGGCAACCGCCCGCCACTACCTGGAGAAGGTGCGCATTCCCGAGCAGGCCATGAAATATCCCAGCCAATTGTCCGGCGGTCAGCAGCAGCGCGTCGCCATTGCACGCGCACTTTGCATGCAGCCGCAGATCATGCTGTTCGACGAGCCGACCTCGGCGCTCGATCCGGAAATGGTTTCCGAAGTGCTTGACGTCATGGTCACGCTTGCCTCGGAAGGCATGACGATGATCTGCGTGACGCATGAAATGGGCTTTGCGCGTCGCGTGGCGGACCGGGTGCTTTTCATGGACGGCGGCGAGATCCTCGAAGAAGCGCCTCCGGACGAGTTCTTCACCTCTTCCCGCAACGAGCGCACTCGACAATTCCTGTCGCAGGTGCTGGGTCATTGATTGGAAAGCAACGATCCGGACGTGTCGCTCGGCACGCCCTCAGCTAACTCGGGTAGATCAGTGACCGATCACGCCACCGCGCTGCACGAGATTCTCGGGCCGAAAGGCTGGCTTTCGGGCCGGGATGCCGAGCCCTACCGGCGCGATTGGCTCAATCGCTATGGCGTCGCACCTCTTGGCGTTGCCAGGCCCGCAGATACGCCGGAGGTTGCCAGTGTCGTCAAGCTATGTCGCGAGGCAGGGCTGGCGGTGGTGCCACAGGGCGGGAACACCGGGCTTTGCGGCGCCGCCGTCGCCGAGCAGCCGAATGCGGTGATCGTCTCGCTGTCACGCATGACGGCGATCGGGAAGCCGGATCTGGACAGCGGATCGATCGTCGTCGAGGCGGGTGTCGTGCTGGCAACGCTGCACGAGACGCTGGAACCGAATGGCCTGATGTTTCCAATGCGTCTGGGCGCCGAAGGCAGCGCCAGGATCGGCGGCCTGATCGGCACCAATGCCGGCGGCAGCCAGGCTTTCCGATACGGCATGATGCAGGATCTCGTCCTGGGTCTCGAAGTCGTGACGCCTGATGGCGGGATTTGGGACGGACTGCGCGCGGTGCAGAAGGACAATGCCGGCTATCAACTGCGCAAGCTGTTCTGTGGCGCTGAGGGCACGCTCGGCATCGTCACGCGCGCGATCCTGCGGCTCTACCCCAAGCCTCGGCAGCAAGCGAGCGCCCTTCTGGTCCTGCCCGGCTTTGCAGCCGCCGTTTCGTTCGGCGCCTTCCTGCGCGGCGAGGCCGGGGAATTCCTGACTGGCCTCGAGTTCTTCTCCGATGTGGGCCTGCGATTGGCGCTCAAGCACGTGCCCGACCTTGCCTACCAACTGGAGACACGGGGCGACGTCTATCTGCTGGTCGAACTGGCATCGGGGTCGTCACGCGTTCCCCTGGACGAGATCCTGGCTTCGGCTCTGGAATGGGGCATGGAACAGAGCCTGGTTAGCGACGGCGCGCTGGCGGCGACAGGTGCGCATCGGGCACAATTCTGGCGGCTGCGCGAGGAGCAACCGGAGGGACAAAGGCTGGAAGGCGAGCAACTCAAGCACGACATCTCCGTCCCTCCAGGTGCAATCGCCCGTTTCGTCGAGGCTGGCGCGAAGATCTGCGGCGGCATTCTTCCCGGTGTGCGGATAAACCCGTTCGGGCACCTCGGCGACGGAAACATCCATGACAATTTGTCTCCGCCGGAAGGTCGTGCCGATTTCGACGGCAAGGCCGAGCTGTTCGCAGAGGCGCTGTCATCTCTTGCCACTCAGATGGGCGGCAGCTTTGCCGCCGAGCATGGGCTTGGCCGGGCAAAGGTGGTCATGGCCGACCGCAATCGCGGCCTGGTGGAGCGAGAGCTCATGGCGCGGCTCAAAGGCGCGTTCGATCCGCTGGGCACGATGAACCCGGACGTCCTGGTGCGCGCCTCTCGGGAAAGAAAAACTTTCGAATAGACGGCATTTCTTGGTTTCGTCTCGATGCGCCAGCGTGCACGTATGAATCCGAAAGGCAGGCTCGATCCGCTTGCCGCCTGAATGAAGGATGTCGCAGCATGATCCGCAATGGCGGTCGCCTCCTTGTCGAGTGCCTGATCGCGCTCGGCGCGACCAAGAGTTTCGGTGTGCCGGGCGAAAGCTATCTGGCCGTGCTGGACGCGCTGCACGACACTCGTGGAAAGCTGGACTACGTGCTGTGCCGCAACGAGGGCGGCGCGGCATTCATGGCCTCGGCCTATGGCAAGCTGACGGGTTCGCCGGGCATCTGCTTCGTGACGCGCGGACCGGGTGTCGCCAATGCGTCCATCGGCGTGCACACGGCGATGCAGGACAGTTCGCCGATGATCCTGTTCGTCGGCCAGGTCGGCACCGACATGCGCGGCCGCGAAGCGTTTCAGGAAATCGACTACCGCGCGGTGTTCGGCACGATGGCGAAATGGGCGGTGGAGATCGACGCTGTCGAGCGCCTGCCGGAAATCATTGCCCGGGCCTGGACCACGGCGCTCACCGGGCGGCCCGGCCCGGTGGTGATCGCCCTGCCCGAGAACATGCTGACCACGCCGACCGATGTCGCGGCGCTCAGCGGGCCTGCCAGGGTGTTCGAGGCCGCGGCCGATGCCGATGCGCTGGCCGAGGCCCGGTCCATGCTGGCCGCCTCCAGCAGACCGGTCATCCTGATCGGCGGTGCCAACTGGTCAGCTGACGGGCGTGCCGTGCTCCAGGCTTTCGCCGAAACCTCCGACATTCCGGTGGTCGCGGCGTTCCGCTTCCAGGATCAGTTCGACAATGGCTCACCGGTCTTCGTCGGCGAGGCCGGTGTCGGCATGGTCCCGCATGTCAAGAAGCTGATCCGGGACGCCGATGTGATCCTGGCGATCAATGTGCGCTTCGGCGAGATGACCACGGATGGCTACACGCTGCTGTCCGTGCCCCAGCCGAAGCAGAAGCTGATCCATGTCCACGCTTCGGATCGCGAGATCGGCAAGATCTATGTGCCGGCGCTTGGCATCCATGCCGGGCCGAACGCCTTCGCCAAGGCGCTCTCGCCGGTCAAGGGCGACTGGGGCGCGTGGCGGTCGCAGGCACGCCAAAGCTATGAGGGCACGTTCACCGCGCCTGCCCAGCCGGGCCCGGTCGACATGGTCGAAGTCAGCCGCTGGCTGCGCGAAACGCTGCCCGACGACGTCATCCTGACCAACGGCGCCGGCAATTTCACCGTGTGGCCAAACAAGTTCTTCAAATTCGGGCCAAAGGCGCGGCTGCTTGCACCGCAATCCGGCGCCATGGGCTACGGCCTGCCGGCGGCCATCGCGGCCAAAGTGGCCTTTCCCTCACGCACGGTGGTCTGCTTTGCCGGTGACGGCGATTTCCAGATGAACTGCCAGGAGTTGGGGACGGCGATGCAGGCCGGGGCGCAGCCGATCGTCCTCATCCTGAACAACGGCATCTACGGGACCATCCGCGCGCATCAGGAGCGGCACTATCCGGCGCGCGTGTCGGGAACGAACATCGAGAACCCGGATTTCGTCGGCATCGCCCGGGCCTATGGCTTCCACGCCGAGCGGGTCGGCGCGACCAGCGATTTCGCCGGCGCTTTCGGCAGGGCGCTGGCATCCGCGACCGGCGCGGTCCTGGAGCTGGATATTTCCCCGGAGGCGATCACGCCGCGTCAAACCCTTTCCCAAATGCGCGACGCAGCGCTCGCTTCGCATAAGGCCAACGCATGACCAGTACGGCAAATGACATCCGTCTCGGCGCGGATATCGGCGGCACGTTCACCGATATTGTGGTCGATGTGCGCGGCACGATCTTTTCCACCAAGATCCTGACCAACTATGCCGCCCCCGAACAGGCTATCCTCGACGGGATCGAGATCGTCGTGCGCGACGCCGGCATCACGCTGGCGGACCTCGACATCGTCATTCACGGCACCACGCTGGCGACCAACGCGCTCATCGAACGGCGTGGCGCCAAGACGGCATTGGTCACCACCGAAGGGTTTCGCGATGTCATCGAGATGCGCACGGAAAACCGGTTCGAACAGTATGATCTGAACCTGAAGCTGCCGCCGCCGCTGATCCCGCGCGAGCATCGCTATACGGTCAAGGGGCGCATCGGCGCGGACGGAAAGGAATTGCAGCCGCTGGACGAAGCAGCGCTCGACGAGATCGCCGACGGCATCGCCGCGGGCGGCTTCGGCGCCGTCGCCATCGGCTTCATCCATTCCTACATGAACCCGGGGCATGAGCAGCGGGCACGCGCGATCCTCGCCAGAAAGCTGGACATACCGATTTCCATCAGCGCCGAGGTCTCGCCGCAGATGCGCGAGTTCGAACGCTTCAACACGGTTTGCGCCAATGCCTATGTCCGGCCGCAGATGGCCGACTATCTGGTGCGCCTCCAGGTGCGGCTGAAGGAGATGGGGGCGAACTGTCCGGTGTTCATGATCCACTCGGGCGGCGGACTGATCTCGGTGGAAACCGCGTCCGAATTTCCGGTGCGCCTGGTCGAGTCCGGTCCGGCCGGCGGTGCCATTTTTGCGGCCGACGTGGCGCGGCGCTTCGACCTGGACTCCGTCGTCTCCTACGACATGGGCGGAACGACCGCGAAGATCTGCCTGATCGAGGACTATTCGCCGCGCACGGCGCGGACCTTCGAGGTCGCCCGCACCTATCGCTTCTGCAAAGGCTCCGGCATGCCGATCTCGATCCCGGTCATCGAGATGATCGAGATCGGCGCCGGCGGCGGCTCGATCGCCTGGGTCGACGCCATGGGCCGCATCCAGACCGGCCCGGAAAGTGCCGGGTCCGAACCCGGTCCCGCCTGCTACGGGCGTGGCGGCAGCCGCCCGGCCATCACCGATGCCGACCTGGTGCTGGGCAAGCTCGATCCCGACAATTTCGCCGGCGGCGCCATCAGGCTCGACACGCAGGCTTCCGAGCAGGCGATCACCCGCGATGTCGGCACCCGGCTTTCGCTCAATTCCGTTTCCGCCGCTTTCGGCATCTGCGAGGTCGTCGACGAGAATATGGCCAATGCCGCCCGCGTCCACGCGGTGGAAAACGGCAAGAACATCTCCGACAATGTCATGATCGCCTTTGGCGGTGCAGCGCCCCTGCATGCGGCGCGGCTGTGCGAGAAGCTTGGCGTCGAACAGTGCCTTGTCCCGCAAGGCGCCGGCGTCGGCTCGGCCATCGGTTTCCTCAAGGCGCCGTTCGGCTACGAGGCGCTGGCTTCCAAGCTGATGCGGCTGTCGCGCTTCGATGCATGCGAGGTGAATGCGCTGCTCGACGGGCTGAAGACGACTGCCGAGAGCTTCGTGCGAGCCGGCACTAACAATGCCATCACCCGCGAGATCACCGCCTTCATGCGCTATGCCGGCCAGGGTTGGGAAATCCCGGTGCCGCTGCCCGACAGGGCGTTCAAGCCCGGCGATGAGGTGAGCCTCAAGGACGCCTTCCGGGACAATTATGCGCGCTTCTTCGGCCGTGCCATTGATGGCCTCGACGGATTGGAAATCGAGATCGTCACCTGGTCGGTCAAGGCGCAGGACGTGCGGCCGGCGCCCGCAAGGCACGAGATCACCATGGGGACCAGGACCGTCGCCGCTTCGCAAACGCGCGAGGTTTTCGATCCGGCGACCGGAACCGTCCAGGTTTCAGCCATCATCGAACGCGCCGACCTTTCGCCAGGGGATCGCATCAGCGGTCCGGCGGTGATCGTCGAGCGTGAGACGTCGACGGTCGTCACCACTCTCTTCGATGCCGCGCTACAGAGCGACGGTTCGATCCTCCTGATCCGCAAAGGGGTCCAGGCATGAGCGACATCTTGGAAATCCGCATGCAGGTGATGTGGAATCGCCTGATTTCGGTGGTCGAGGAGCAGGCGCTGACCCTGTTGCGTACGGCCTTCTCCACGTCGGTGCGTGAATCGGGCGACCTGTCGGCCGGCGTGTTCAATCCGCGCGGCGAGATGCTGGCGCAGGCCGTGACCGGTACGCCCGGGCATGTGAACACCATGGCCGAGGCCGTGCTGCAGTTCATGAACGAGATCCCGCGCGAGGAGATGTACGAGGGCGACACCTATGTCACCAACGATCCCTGGAAAGGCACCGGCCATCTCCATGACATCACCATGGTCTCGCCCTCGTTCCTGAACGGCGAACTGGTGGCATTCTTCGCCTGCACCGCGCACGTGGTCGATGTTGGCGGACGTGGCTTCGGCGCCGACGGCAAGTCAGTCTACGAGGAAGGAATCCAGATCCCGATCATGAAGTTCGTCGAGCGCGGCAAGGTGAACCTCGATCTGGTGAAGATCCTGCGCGCCAATGTGCGCGAGCCGAACCAGGTCGTCGGCGACTTCTATTCGCTGGCCGCCTGCAACGAGGTCGGCCATCGCCGCCTGGTCGACATGATGAAGGAGATCGGCCTGGCATCGCTGGACAGGCTGGGAAAGTTCATCTTCACGCGCACGCATGACGCGACGCTGGAGCGCATCAAGGCGCTGCCGAAAGGCACCTGGTCGAACGAGTTGGTGACCGACGGCTACGATACGCCGGTCAAGCTGGTGGCAGCTGTCTCGATTGAGGACGACCATTTGAATGTCGATTTCTCCGGCACCGATCCGACAAGCCGATGGGGCATCAACGTTCCGATCATCTACAGCAAGGCCTATGCCTGCTACGCCCTGAAATGCGTCGTGGCGCCGGAGATCCCGAACAATGCGGCCTCGCTTGCTCTGTTCACTATATCGTCGCCGACCAACATCCTGAACGCCCCGCGGCCGGCGCCGGTCTCCCTGCGGCACGTCATCGGCCATATGGTGCCCGATCTGGTGCTGGGCGCGCTGGCCAAGGCGCTGCCGGGCCAGATCCTTGCCGAAGGGGCGGCGGCACTGTGGAACATCCACATCTCGGTCAGGCCGGTCGCCGGGAGCGATGGACGCCGCGCCGAGGTGCTGATGTTCAATTCCGGCGGCATGGGGGCGCGCCCGACGTTGGACGGGCTGTCCGCCACCGCCTTTCCGTCCGGTGTCCATACCATGCCGATCGAGGCGACCGAGCACACCGGGCCGATCGTCATCTGGCGCAAGGAACTGCGTCCCGATTCCGGCGGCGACGGGGAATTTCGCGGCGGCCTCGGCCAGATCCTCGAAATCGCGGCCACTGAAGGCCACGAGTTCGATTTTTCCGCCATGTTCGACCGGGTCAGGCATCCGGCCAAGGGACGCGATGGCGGCAAGGACGGGATAGCCGGCATCGTCAGGCTCGACGATGGCACGCTGATGCGCCCGAAGGGCTGGCAGCACGTTCCGGCAGGGCGTCGTCTGGTGCTGGAACTTCCTGGCGGTGGCGGCTATGGCGATCCCTCCAGGCGCAGTACGGAGGCGCGGGCACAGGACGTGTCCAGGGGCTATATTTCGGAGAAAAGCCGATGAGCTACATTTCCTCGCGCCTGTCCGTGGTCAAGCCGTCGGCTTCGATGGCCGCCTCGCAGGCGGCCAAGGCGCTACGGGCCAAAGGCGTCGACGTCATCGACCTTGGCCTTGGCGAACCTGATTTTCCGACGCCTGCCCACATCATCGAAGCGGCCTATGCAGCCGCCAAAGCGGGCCAGACCCTCTACACCGCCGCAGCCGGCTCGCCGGAAGTGCGCGAGGCCGTGGCCGGGAAGTTCAGGCGCGAGAACGGACTGGACTACACGGCCGACGACATCGTCGTGGCCAACGGCGCCAAGCAGATCATCTTCAACGCGCTGATGGCGACGCTGGAACCCGGCGACGAGGCCATCCTGCCCGCGCCCTATTTCGTCTCCTATCCTGAGATGGTTAAGCTGCTAGGCGGCACGCCCGTCACGGTCGAATGCAGGGAAAGCGGCGGCTTCAGGCTGACGCCCGAACTCTTGGAAAAGGCGATCGGGCCGAGAACCAAGTGGCTGTTCCTGAACATGCCCGGCAATCCATCCGGAGCGGTCTACTCGGCCGACGATCTCAAGGCGCTTGGCGCTGTCCTTGCCAGGCATCCGCAGGTGCTCATCCTGTCGGACGAGATCTATGAGCACATCATCTTCGATAACCGCGAATTCGTATCCTTCGGCAAGGCCTGCCCTGACCTCAAGGACCGAAGCCTCATCGTCAACGGTGTGGCCAAGGCCTATGCGATGACCGGCTGGCGTGTCGGTTATGCAGCCGGCCCGGCACCACTCGTCAAGGCGATGTCGATCATCCAGAGCCAGTCGGTCACTTCGGTCTGCTCGATTGCCCAGGCGGCGACGGTCGCCGCACTGAACGGCCCGCAGGACGAGGTGGCTCGTTTCCGCGATGCATTCGAGGCGCGCAGGAACCTGGTCGTCGATGGCATAAGGCGCATCAACGGCCTGACGCTGCCGCCGCCGGAAGGCGCATTCTATGCCTATATCGGTTGCGCCAGCCTGATCGGCCGCAGGACCCCAAAAGGCGTCATGCTGGAGGACGATACGGCGGTGGCGACCTATCTTCTGAACGAAGGCCGCGTGGCCTCGGTGCCGGGCACTGCCTACGGACTTTCACCCTATTTTCGTATCTCCACCGCCACCAGCGAGGAGGTGCTTGCCGAGGCGATCGCGCGGATCAACGCCGCCGTCGCGCAAGTGGAGTAGACCATGCCGCATTACGAACGCATCCTGATCACCGGCGCCGCCGGCCGGCTTGGCTCGGAACTGCGAAAGGGGCTGGTGCCGCTGGCAAAAACGATCCGCCTGGCGGGTCGCGAACCGTTCGGCGATCTTGCTCCTCACGAGGAAGAAGCGGTCTTCGATCTCGCCGACATGGAGGCTACACTTGCGGCCACCAAGGACTGCGACGCGATCGTGCATTTCGGCGGTGCGCCGCTTGAATGCGAATGGCAAACGATCCTGGATTCCAGCATTCGCGGATCCTACCACATCTACGAAGGCGCCCGGAAACACGGCGTGAAGCGGATTATCTATGCTTCCTCGGTGCATGCCATCGGCTATCATGAAGTCGAAGCCCGTATCGGCGTCGATGCGCCGGTGCGCCCCGACAGCCTCTACGGCGTGTCGAAGAATTTCGTCGAAAGCCTGAGCCGGCTCTACTGGGACAAGTTCGGCATTGAGACGGCTTGCCTGCGTATCTTCTCGTCCTTTCCCGAACCGGCCGACCGACGCATGCTGTGGTCGTATCTTTCCTTCGCCGACTGCGTTCGTCTGGTCGAAGCAGCACTGACGGCGCCGCGCGTCGGGCACACAATCTCGTTCGGCATATCCGACAACAAGCTGAAAATGGTCGACAACAGCGGCGCCAACCATCTGGGGTTCATCCCGCAAGACAGCGCCGAGCCATTCCGCGCAGCGGTCGAGGCGAAGACGCAGATTCCGGATCCCAAGGCGCCATCGGTGAAGTATCTGGGCGGGTGGTTCTGCGAGCTTGGCCATCCGGACGACAAGCGGGCGTAACTATCAAAAAACCAATCCGCTAGATGGCGAAGACGAAACATCCACCAACACCCCTACGGCTCCCTGCAATTCACGGCGACAGCCGAATAATGATCATGAAGCGCTTCCGGGACGTTCAGGCCAGGGCGACACCGGCGATCGTGCAAGACCGTAGGCTCCGGCGATCACCCCCATGCCTCCGGTGTGCTTCTGGGGTTCGGTGCCGTCTGCCATGTATGTAGGCTTACGCGATCACCTGTTCTGGTGCAGGATCGTCTCGGCCGCAATGAAGCCCCAGGTTCCCGGCAGGGATTCGCATCTGGAAGAAGAATCCCGAGTCTTTGCGCCATAGATACGTCGCCCGCTCCAGGTGTGCGTTTCTGGATAAAGGGCGATAATTACACAATATAATAAAAGACTTAGGTAATGGTGGGCCCGGAGGGACTCGAACCCCCAACCAAGCGGTTATGAGCCGCCGGCTCTAACCATTGAGCTACAGGCCCCACGCGGGCTGGATTAATGTTTTTCGCATCGCGGCACAAGGCTTTCCCGACGGGCTTCCCCAGATCGCCCAAATCAACCCATAATCGCGCTCTACGCGACGTCTGCGACTTGATCGCAGACCAAGGAGATTTTCATGACCAGACATCTTTTGCCTCTCGCGCTCGCCGCTGCAATCGCTTTTCCGGCGATGGCTGGAGCCACCGATCTGCCGACGCCGCCCCGCATCATCGTGTCGGGCGAAGGCGAAGCAACCGTGGCCCCCGATCTGGCGGTCCTGACGCTGAGCGTCATGCGCGAGGCCAAGACCGCGCGCGCCGCGCTCGACGCCAACAATGACGCCATGGCCGCCGTGATCGCGGCGATGAAGTCCGCCGGCATCAAGGACCGGGACCTGCAGACCGCCGGCATCCAGATCAACCCGCGCTACAACTACACCAACAAGCCGGACGGTAGCCAGGAAGCCGAACTCGTCGCCTATCAGGTGACCAACACGCTTTCGGTGCGGGTGCGCGATGTCGACAAGACCGGCGAGATACTCGACAAGGCGGTGTCGCTCGGCGTCAACCAGGGTGGCGGCATCGCCTTCACCAATGACAACCCGGCAGCCACGGTCACCGAGGCGCGCAAGAAGGCGGTCGCCAACGCCATGGCCAAGGCCAAGACGCTGGCCGAGGCCGCAGGCGCCAGCCTCGGCCGGGTGCTCGAGATATCAGATCAGAACATTGCGCCGGCGCCGATGCCGATCAACGCCAAGGCCTTCGATGCCGCGGCGGGTGGCGCGGCTCCCGTGCAGGCCGGCGAGAATTCCTACAATGTCCAGGTGACCGTCACCTTCGAACTGAAGTAAGCGGCTCTGAGGATCCGTGGCTGGGTCTTGCCCAGCCACCGATGCATCACCAGCCAATAGCACGCATGAAAACCCCCGCGGGATTGCTCCCGCGGGGTTTTTCGAGCCACACCCTTCAACCGGAAAGGGGCTCCGCTAGTCCCAGCTGATCTTGCTAAAGATCATGCTGCCAGGCTGACCCTCAAAGAGGGTCGGCCTTAATTGTCGAACCTCAGCGATAGATAACCGGGCAGCCGCGCTCATTGGCGAACACCACCACGACACGGTCGCCGTCCTGGCGGCCCGCCACCTTCACCGTACGACGGTTGACGTCGACGATGCGGACACGGTGGAGACCCATGCGTTCGGCCTTGTCGAGGGCGCGGTCCGGCGAGCAGCCACGGCGCCAGTCGCCGCGGCGTTCATCACGGCGATGGCGATAACCGTCGTCACCGGTATAGACGCCGAAACGCGGGTCGTTGTTGTTGCCGAAGCCGAGATAGAGGCTGTCGGCGTGGGCGGGAACGGCCGCCAGCGTGCCGAGACCGACCAGGGCCGAAAGGGCTGCCGTCTTGATCGTGTTGAACATCGTCTTCTCTCCTTTTTGCGGGCCTTCGCCCGTCCTCGTGAACCGATGGGGGGAGAATGCGCTTGCCTGTCTGAACTCTTTACGAACCTGCCGTTCATCTCCGGTTCATATGGCGGGAAGAAGGAAGTTCCGGCCATTCGCCACCGTCCCCAGCCCTTGGTGAAGGCCGGAATGCCTGACTCGGCGCCCTATTCCGAGCCCGCGGATTGGCCGGAAGTCGTGGAACGTAAGGCTGTTGCTCGCCGCCGCTGGTCCTACGGCTCCTCGTCCAGCACATAGTCAAAATAGTCTTCCGGCTCGGCAAGATCGGTTTCACTCGCTTTGACCCGGCCGCGCATCGAGATGCCGGCTTCATGCACGGTCTCGGCGCTGCCAGACACCAGCCGGTGCCACCAGTAGAGGTCGCGGCCCTCGGCAACCAGTCGATAGGCACAGGTACTGGGCAGCCAACTGATGGTTCGCACATTCTGCGGCGTCAGCCCGACGCAGTCGGGAACGCGCGCCAACCGGTTGGCGTAGTCCGAACAGCGGCAGGTCTCGGCGTCGAACAGCCGACAGCCGACGCTGGTCCAGTAGATCTCGCCGGTGTCCTCGTCCTCAAGCTTTGACAGGCAGCATTTACCGCAGCCGTCGCACAGCGATTCCCACTCGGCCGGGCTCATCGCCTCCAGCGCCTTGGTTTTCCAGAATGGCGTTTCCATTTCCCGGATGTGGCCCCGGCCGCGGGCAAGGTCAAGCGCGGCAATGGTCGCAATTGCGGCTATCGCCAGGTGAATGACATGAAGTTGCCTTCAAAAGGTCGGTCAATCGCCCCGTACGGCCTCTATCCGTGCCAGACTGGAACCAATCGGCACAAGATCGGTTTCGGCAAGGATGGGACCCCACAAGGAGAATTTCGATGAAACGCCAACCACGGATTCTGGCAGGCACCGCACTTGGCCTGTTGATGGCATCCGCGCCGTTGGGCGCGTTCCCGCTTCAGGGAAGTGTCGCGTCCGGTCTTGCCCAGCGCACGGCAACCCCATTCATCCTGGCGCAAGCAGCATGCGCCGAGGGCGAATCGGCCGAGGCCTGCGCGCAGAAGCAGCAGGCGGAACCCGAACAGAAACACGAGCGCAGGAAGGCCGAGCCTGAACAGCAGGCCGCGCCTGCCCAGAGCGAGCAGCCCGCCGAGGAACAGCAGCCGCGCCGGAAGAAGCGTGATCAGCAGCAGCAGGCCGAACAGGCGCCGGCCGAACAGGCCGCTCCCGCCGAAGAACAGCAG
>NZ_RZQP01000071.1:0-27038 GCF_003998165.1 Mesorhizobium sp. M7A.F.Ca.US.007.01.2.1
GCCGAAAGCCGTGCCGAGCGAGGACAATTCCTCGCTGATGCTTGCCAGCCGCTTCTTGCCGTCGGCGTCAAGCTTGGCGCCGGAACGGACGAAGCCCTTCCAAGTCTTTTCCAGTACCCGCAGGGTCTCGGCGTCGAGCTTCAGGCTCTCGCGGCGCTGGTAGAGATCGTCGATGCGGGCAAACAGCCGCTCATTCATTGAAATCGCCGAGAAATGCCTGGACATTTTCGGCGAGATGTCGCGCTCCAGCGCCTGGATCGTCTCGTTGGTGTAGGCGCCGGCGCGGCACCAGAAGATCGACGAGACACGATCGAGCGCTTCGCCGCCGAGTTCCAGCGCGGCAAGCGTGTTCTCGACGGTCGGCGCATCCTTGTTGCCGGCGATCGCCTCGATCTCGGCCTCGTGCGCCTTCAGCGCCGCGTCGAAGACCGGGGAGAAGTCGCCGTCGCCAATGCGCGTGAAATCGGGCAGGCCGAGCGGCCCCTGCCACGCGGTCAGCGGATGGGCGGCGAGGTCGACGGCTTTCGTGGAAGGCATGGACAGTCTTTCGTTGGTGAAGCAGGCAGGTGGGTCGTACCCGATGTAGGGCGCGGCCGGCGGACCCGCAATATGCGGATTTGGCCGATATCGCCCTCAAAAGCCGTCGCAGTTTTCGGCGATCGCCGCTTGTGAACTGGCGGTGATGCGGTTGTCGGTGACCGCGAAAGTTTCCTGCATCAGCATGTCGTTGTTGGGGAAATCGTAGCAGGCGACCACCGTGGTGACGCCGCCTTCGCTTTTCTCGATCCGGTGCCGGATCGCAGCACCGGCAACGGCACCTTTCCATTCGTCGATCGAAGCGATGAATTCCTGCTTGCTTTGCACGATGCCGAGGTCGTCCAGCTTGATGCGGACATCGTCGGCGAGCAGGTCGGACAGTTCCGTGCGGTCGGCGACCAGCAGCGCCGAATACCAGCGGCTGATGAGGGCACGATCATCGGCGCGGGCGGCAATAATCGCCAGCAGCAGTGCGGCCGCCACGAAAGCGACCGACCTGATGTTCACCAGCTTGCGCGCCGCCGCGTTCATCCCAGTTCCGGCCGTTCGAAATCGCCAGTCTCCTTGTTCATCGTCCAGAGTTCGCCGGTCGAGATATCGAACCAGGCCCCATGCAGCGACAGCCGTCCCTTGCCTTCGAGAATCGAGACGCAGGGAAAGGTTCTGAGGTTGGCGATGGAATAGCGGATCGAGATGCGCTCCAGCGCGGTCTGGCGCTCCGAGGCGGTCATGAAGGTGCTGGAGGAGACGGTTTCGGCCGCCGGCGCGATCAGGCTCATCCACTTGCCGATGAAGTCGCCCGGCGACAGCGGCGCGGAATTGCTGTCGAGCGCCGCCCGGATGCCGCCGCAGCGGCCATGGCCCATGACGACGATGTTCTTGACCTTGAGGCTCTGTACGGCGAATTCAAGCGCCGCCGAGGTCGAATGGAACTCGCCGTCGGGTGCATAGGGCGGCACCAGATTGCCGACATTGCGCAGAACGAAGAGTTCGCCCGGCCCAGCGTCGAAGATCGCCTCGGGCGCCGAACGCGAATCGCAGCAGGCGACGATCATCGTCTCCGGCGCCTGGCCTTCGCGAGCGAGATCGCGATAGCGCCCGCTCTCGGTGAGATAGCGGCCATTCATGAAATTGCGATAGCCGGCGAGAAGATGTTCAGGGAGATGGGACATGGGCGGCGTCTGGAGCCTTTCCGGGTTGGATGCGGCAGCTCGTTGCGGTCTAGAGAGGCTCTAGCGGCAAAAGCCGGTCGCGAGCAATGCAGAATTATGAGGGCTGGCTAGAAATGCCATGCATCGAGCGCAACCGTGGCCAACAGCGTCACGCCCAGATGGCGACGGGAATGCCAAAGCTGTCGCGGCCCGGCGGGTCGGGAAACGGCCGCGCCTCACCGCCGACGATGCGACCGGCGATCAGCGTCATCGCGGCTGCGTCGAGGAAGTCATCAGCGGCGGCACCGCGGGGCGGCGGCTGGTCGAGAAAGCCCTTATCATAGCCGTGCCGGCAGAGCAGCGCCTTGCGTTCCGCCATGCCGGCCGGATTGATGCTGCCCTTGATCTTCTTCGGCAGTTGCATGGCTTGATTGCCGTTCAAGCGGCAGAAAGCGACTTCCGGGTGCGATTCAAACACGCGGCTGCGCAAATCGGGCCGCGCGATCAGCAGGGCGTCGATCTCGCGGATCTCGGCAAAAATGCCGAACGCCTGGATCGAGACGCCGCGCGGCGGATCGGATGTGGTCAGGGCCACCGCGCTTGCCCTGACGTGCGCGGCATACCAGGCTTCGATGGTGGTGAAGCCGTTGGTGTCGGCATAGAGCGCGGCACGGGACGGGATCGAGAAGACACTGGACTGGCGTGCCCCGAGCAGCGGCCGCACCAGCGCTTCGGGGCCGCGACCGCCCTTGCCCGAAAAGCCGGGCAGGCCGATCGGCATGTCGACGGCGATGACAGCGTCTTCGGGAAGGGATGCGAGCAGGGCAGTGAAGGTTGCAAAGACACCGACCGACGGTGCCATGCCAAAAGTTCGTCGGACGGCGATCCAGCCGGCCTTGCAGCCATCGACGCCGACAAGTACGGCCTCAGTCGATGTCACGCCCGGCGGCCCCGCCCTGGATGTGTGAGGTGGCGAAGCTGGACCATCGCCATCGGATGCGACAGGCTCTGCGCATCGGTTTCGAGCTGCAGTTCGTCGCCGCCGCGCTTGGCGGTGCGTGCCAGGATCTCGTAGACCGCCGCCGTCGTCGATTGCAGCGCCTTGATCGGTGGCTGGCCGGACAGGATGCGTGCCAGGTAAACGGCCGCCGTCAGATCGCCCAGGCCATTCGGCGGCTTGTCGATCAGGCGATGTTCGGCGAGCAGCGCCTGGCTGTTATCGAGCAGGAGGTTGCCGGTGCCGCCCTTCATCATCGACGGCGCCGAGGTGACCAGCATGGTCGATGGTCCGGCGTGCAGCGCCGCCGCGATCACCGATTTCATGTCTGGCAACGCGGCGCCGGCCATCCATTCCAGTTCGTAGCGGTTAGGGGTGGCTATGTCGGCGATCGGCATCAGCCGGTCGCGCATGGCGATGGCGGTCGGTTCGGGCACATAGAGGCCGCCCGAATCACCCATCACCGGATCGCAGATATAGACGGCGCCGGGCGTCCTTGCCTTGACCGCGGCGACCAGCGAGGCGACGGCCTCGGCCTGGCCCGCCTCGCCGAGATAGCCGGACAGCACGGCGCCGACCTCACCCAGCCATGGCGCCCGCTCGAGATCGGCCATCAGAGCCTTGAACTCGTCGAGCGGCGGCACGATGCGCGTCGCGCGCCCATGGCCGGGATGCCAGGGCAAGATGACGGTCGGCACCGCCCAGACCGGGAAACCCAGGGTCTCCAGCGCAAAGACGGCAGCACGGTTGCCGACCGAGCCACGCGCGACATGGCTGGAAATGACGATGACCGCACGCGGCGCGTCGGTTTGTTCGGCGCTCATTGTCGTTTGATTCCTAACTGCCCCGGATGACGTAAAGCACGAGCCAGACCATCAGGCCCAGCGCCAGCAGCAGGCCCAGCGTGCGGCCAAAGCGGGTGCCCCAGACTTCGATCGGATCGGCACGATCGGCATCGGCCGCGATGACGTGATCGTGCATGCCTTTCGCTGCCCGCGCTACAAACGAGTTGCCGGCCGGATCCGTCTCGCGCGCAATGCGCTCGAGGATACGGCGCGATTCCTTGTCGCTGTCCTGGCGTTCCGCCATGATGATGTCCCGTTTTGCCGGACCTTATCGCGTTCGCACGGCCAATCACAGAGCCTTGCAGCGGCACCGGGCGTGCCAGGCGAGGGGCTGCCGGCGCGGGCGGTTTTCTTGCGCGCTGATTGTGGTAATGCTTCGCGTGCAACTTCTACCGAGGGACCCCCATCATGTTTGCCCAGCGCCTTGCCTTGCCGTCCACGTTCCGCACGCTGCCCGCCTTCCTGATGATGGCGATCGTGTTGCCGCTGCTTGCAGGCTGCGGCTATAACACCATCCCGACGGCGGAAGAAAATGCCAGGGCGGCATGGAGCGAGGTGCTGAACCAGTATCAGCGCCGCGCCGACCTCATCCCCAACCTGGTCGAGACGGTCAAGGGCTATGCCTCGCATGAAAAGGATACGCTCGACGCGGTGGTCGAGGCGCGCGCCAAGGCAACGCAGATCACGGTAACACCGGAAACGCTGAAGGATCCCGAAGCCCTCAAGAAGTTTCAGGATGCCCAGGCGGGGCTGACCAGCGCGCTGTCGCGGCTGATCGCGGTCTCGGAGGCCTATCCCGACCTCAAGGCCAATCAGAACTTCCTGGCGCTGCAGGCGCAGCTCGAAGGCACCGAGAACCGCATCGCGGTGTCGCGGCGCGATTACATCCAGGCGGTCAGGGACTACAATCTGACGCTGAGGACGTTCCCCTCGGTGCTGTGGGCGACCTTCTGGTTCCGCGGCAACGAGCCCTTCGCCAATTTCACCGTCGCCGAAGACAAGATGCAGCCGCCGAAGGTCGATTTCGGCACGAAGCAGGGCGGGTGAACGTCCACTGTCATCGGAATAAATCCCGCGAAATGACGGGCTGCTGGCGTGCAAACACCCCCCTCTGTCCTACCGGACATCTCCCCCTCAAGGGGGGAGATTGGCAGCTTCGGCGCTGACGCCCATCTTGCGACGTTGAAAATTGGTGAAAGTGGAGATGGCGGCCAATCTCCCCACTTGAGGGGGAGATGCCCGGCAGGGCAGAGGGGGGCGCTCCGGAACGCAAGCCTAGGGTTCCTTTTCGCTCTTCTAAGCCTCCTCTTCCTCCCCTTCACCGCCCTCGCGGCCGATCTCCCGGCGCTGACCGGCCGTGTCGTCGACAATGCCGGCATCATCGACGCCGCGACCAAGGCGGCGCTGACCCAAAAACTCGCCGATTTCGAGACAAAAGGCTCCGACCAGATCGTCGTCGCGACGATCCCCAGCCTCGATGGCGAGGAGATCGAGCCTTACGCCAACCGGCTGTTCCGCTTCTGGAAGCTCGGCCAGGCGAAGGAAAACAATGGCGTCCTGCTGCTGGTGGCCCCGAACGACCGCAAGATGCGCATCGAGGTCGGCTATGGGCTGGAAGGCACGCTGACCGACCTGCACACCAAGCTGATCATCGAGAATGACATGGTGCCGGCCTTCCGCGCCGGGGACTTCTCGGGCGGTATCAGCAAGGCCGTCGACGACATGGTCATGGTGCTGGAAGGCAATCCGGCGGAGCTGGAGGCGCGCGGCGAGCGCAACCAGCAAGCGCCTTTCGATTCCGACGACCTGTTCTTCGCCGTCTTCATCAGCATCTGGGCGATCATCTTCTTCGGCAGCATTGCGGCTTCCGTGCTGCCGCCGATCTTCGGCCAGAAGCTTGGCCCCGGCCGCTACCGCTGGCTTGGCATGACCTTCGAGCCAAGCCGGCGATCCTCCAGTGGCGGCTGGTCGTCGGGGAGTTCCGGCGGCGGCTGGTCTTCGGGGTCAAGCAGCGGTGGAGGCTTTTCCGGCGGCGGCGGTTCGTCCGGCGGCGGCGGCTCGTCGGGAAGCTGGTGATGGCATGATGGTATCCAGCATCAGCCTGTCGAAACGCGACCGCCTCGCCTCGGCCGTCCTGATTGCTGCGGTCGTGCTGTTCTCCTGCGTCATGGCCTACGCGGCCGACCTGCCGGCGCTGACCGGCCGTGTCGTCGACAATGCCGGCATCATCGACGCCGCGACCAGGGCGGCGCTGACCCAAAAACTCGCCGATTTCGAGACGAAAGGCTCCGACCAGATCGTCGTCGCGACGATTCCCAGCCTCGATGGCGAGGAGATCGAGCCTTACGCCAACCGGCTGTTCCGCTTCTGGAAACTTGGCCAGGCGGGCGAGAACAATGGCGTGCTGCTGCTGGTTGCCCCGAACGACCGCAAGATGCGCATCGAGGTCGGTTATGGGCTGGAAGGCACGCTGACCGACCTGCACACCAAGCTGATCATCGAAAATGACATGGTGCCGGCCTTCCGCGCCGGGGACTTCTCCGGCGGCATCAGCAAAGCCGTCGATGACATGGTCATGGTGCTGGAGGGCAATCCCGAAGAACTGGAAGCGCGGGGCAAGCGCAATCCCGCCGATGACGGCACGTCCATCGATCCGATCTTTGCCGTGTTCCTGATCCTGTGGGCGACGATGTTCTTCGGCGGGATGGCGATGGCGTTCCTGCCGCCGATGTTCGGCACGAAACTGTCGCCGGGCGTGTACAAATGGCTGGGCATGACGTTTCGTTATGGCCGCGGGCCGAGCGGGTACTCGGGCACTGGCTGGACAACCGGTTCGTCGTCGGGCAGCGGCTGGTCTTCGGGGTCAAGCGGCGGTGGCGGATTTTCCGGTGGCGGCGGCTCGTCGGGTGGTGGCGGTTCTTCAGGAAGCTGGTGAGACAGATCATGGCAACACGACCAATCAGCCCGCAGGATCATGAGCGCATCGCAACCGCGATCCACTCCGCCGAGGAGAAAACCGACGGCGAAATCTACTGTGTCGTGGCGCATGCCAGCGACGGCTATTTCTTCCCGGCCGCCTTCATGGCGACCGTGTGCATGCTGTTCGTCAGCCTGGCGGTCGGCTACGGTCTGGAGGCCTGGTGGCTGTCGATCCGGCTGCCGCATTTCGTCCTCGCCCAGCTCCTGGCGCTTGCCTGCGTGCTGGCCTTGTTGTGGGCGCTGCCTGGTATGCGCATCCACCTGGTGCCGAGGCGGCTGCGCTACCAGGCGGCGCACGCCAACGCGATCAAGCAGTTCCTCGCCCGCAACGTCCACCGCACCACGGCGCGCACCGGCGTGCTGGTCTTCGTCTCGATCGCCGAGCGCTATGCCGAGGTGGTTGCCGATTCGGGTATCGACGCCAAGGTCGGCCAGCATGTCTGGGACGGCGTCGTGCGCGACCTTACCGCGCATGCCGGCGACGACCGGCTTGCCGACGGCTTCGTCAAGGCGATCGAGTTGGTGGGTGCGGTGCTGGCCGAGCATTTCCCGGTCACTGCGGGCGACAGCAACGAGCTCGACGACCATCTCGTCGAGATTTGAGCCTTTCCACAGAAGTCTTGAAGGCCCCTCACCAGGGCGGTGATCGCCTGTGAGAAAGCAGCCGGCTGGCGGCCCGGACCCTTGCAATCGGGCGATGCGGGTTTATGGTTAACAAATCATGAATACGCTGACGATCGACATCCGGAAAGCCGACCCGCGCGATGCCAGTGCCATCGCCGAGGTGCATCTGGAGGCCTGGCGCGGCGCCTATTCCGGCATCATTCCGCACCGGACCCTGACATCGATGATCAACCGCCGTGGCGCCGACTGGTGGGCGAATGCGATTCGCCGCGCCGCCACCGTTCTGGTCGTCGAAATCGGCGGCAAGATCGCCGGCTATGCGACGATCGGCAAGAACCGCGCCCGTGAACTGCGCCAGCAGGGCGAAATCTACGAATTGTACCTGCGCCCGGAATATCAGGGCATCGGGCTCGGCAGCCGCCTGTTTTCGGCGGCCAAGGCGCGGCTGGCCGATCACGGGCTGAAAGGCATGGTCGTGTGGGCGCTGGAGGACAACCAGAACGCGCTTGCCTTCTATGCCGGCGCCGGTGGCCGCGATGTCGCCGAGGGCGTCGAGATCTTCGAGCAAAAGGCGCTGAAGAAGGTCGCTTTCGTCTGGGAATGACAACCCGGCCTTTCGGCAATTGGGCGTTCCATTCGCACCCAGCACCATTCGCCGCATTGCACCATGACGCGCCGCCCGCTATCGATCGTCCATCGAGAGAGGGATTTAAGCCATGCGCATTGAAGCCATAGCCAGCGGAAAGAATCCGCCTGAGGACGTCAACGTCATCATCGAGGTGCCGATCGGCGGCGAGCCGATCAAGTACGAGATGGACAAGGAGGCCGGCACGCTGTTCGTCGACCGCTTCCTGCACACCTCGATGCGCTACCCCGGCAATTACGGCTTCGTGCCGCACACGCTGTCGGGCGACGGCGATCCGATCGACGTGCTGGTCTGCAACACGCGCGCGCTGGTGCCGGGCTGCGTCATCAACGTGCGGCCGATCGGCGTGCTGATCATGGAAGACAATGCCGGCCAGGATGAGAAGATCATCGCCGTGCCGTCGCCAAAACTGACGCTGCGTTACGAGAATGTCACCGAATACACTCAGCTGCCCGACATTACGCGCCAGCAGGTGCAGCACTTCTTCGAGCACTACAAGGATCTCGAGCCCGGCAAATGGGTCAAGATCGAAGGCTGGCACGATTCCAAATACGCCAAGAAGATGATCGTCGACGCGATCGAGCGGGCCAAGGCGAGCAAGTAGCCCGATCCGTCAGTTGTCGACCCGGCCGAAGGCCGGCACTTTGCCGATGACGGTGTGTCTGTCCTTGCCGCAGGCGAAGGTGCGTGCCTTGTCGTCGGCAAGCTTGCGCGCCTGGTCGTTGGCGGCGGGATTGTCGGTGGCCAGCACCAGGCCGACGGTGCAGCCGTCGCGGGCGTCCATCTGGCCGACCTTGGCGACGAGCAGCACCTCGGTCGGCTTTTTCTCGTCCTCGGGATTGCTGATCGAGCGGCGATGGATGGCGGCATAGGGCACTGCCGTGTCGCCCTTGGTTTCGATGCGCCATTCGACTTTGGCTCCGGACGAATTGAAGCCGGAAAAGCTTTCCCAGACCGTCGTCATGTCGCCGCCGGGCGGAAAACCGTAGAACAGCGATTCACGGGCGTCGTCATAGGCGATCAGTACGGGATAGCCGCGATAGCCTGAACAGGCGAGTTCGGCCCAGTCGCCGTCGCCTTCTTCTGCCTGCGCGTAGGTCACGCAGTCCGTTTTCGAATCCAGATCGGTGTAGGCGCTGGAAATGCCGTCGGCTTGCGCCGCCTGACCGAGACCGACCAGGACAAGCGGGATCAGAATGGCACGCATGGCGGTCAATCTCCGTTGCAAGCCGCCGCAGCGTAGCGCCAAACGCTATTTCTTCAAGCTGGCTTCGATCAGCAGGTCGGCATTGCGGGCAACCGCTTGCGCCGGACCGCCGAGGCCGAACAACTGGCCGCTGATATAGGCGCCCTCGATCAGCAGCAGCAGGCCGTCGCCGAGCGTGTCTGGGTCTTGCGCGCCCATCGCAGCCGCCATGGCGCGCAGCCGGCGGCGCAGTTCCTGCTTGTTGGCCTCGCTGACCACGCGGGCCGGATGGCTGTGGTCGGGATATTCGACCGCCGCATTGGTCATGCCGCAGCCGCGATAGTCCGCCACCTGCGTGCGCTTGCCGATGCGGGTCAGGAAAGCCTTGATCTGAGCGCGCGGGTCGCCGGGATGAGCGGCGACCGCTTCGTCGAAGCGCTCCCAGTATTCACGGTCATATTGCCTGAGATAGGAAGCGGCCAGTTCGTCCTTGGACGGAAAGCTGCGGTAGAGGCTGGGCTTGGTGACGCCGGCACGCTTGACGATCTCGTCGACGCCGATCGCCCTGATGCCGCGCCGGTAGAACAGGTCATAGGCCACATCGAGGATCTTCTTGGCGGCTTTCGGCGGAGCGGATGCATGACCGTCGCTGATGGTCAGTTCAATATTTTTGTCGGTTGGCATCGTGTGACTCGATTGACAATGTTACCGATCGGTACGTATACATGTTCCCACCCTGCAACGTACCGGTCAGTAACATGATAACTCAATCTCGCCCCTTTGGCCAGCGCTACGCTTTCGTCGTGGTCGGCGTCATCTTCCTCAGCCTGCTGGTCGCGGCTGGCCTGCGCTCCGCACCCTCGGTCATGATGCTGCCACTCGAGAACAGTTTCGGCTGGCGCCGCGACATCATCTCCCTGGCCGCCGGTGTCGGCATTCTGCTTTACGGTTTGACGGGGCCATTTGCCGCAGCCCTGATGGAGCGCATCGGGCTGCGCCGCACGCTGCTCGCCTCGCTGGTGGTGATGTCGGGCTCGACCATGCTCAGCCTGCTGATGACCAAGCCGTGGCATCTGTTCATCACCTGGGGCGTGTTCTCGGGCATTGGTTCCGGTGCCGTCGCCAGCGTGCTCGGCGCGACCATCGTCAATCGCTGGTTCAAGACCAATCGCGGCCTTGTCATGGGATTGATGTCGGCCTCCAGTGCCTCGGGCATGCTGGTGTTCCTGCCGCTGATCGCCGCTCTGGCACAGTCGGGCGGCTGGCAGCCGGTTGTCATTGCGGTCGCGATCGCGACCGCTGCCCTGATACCGCTGGTCTGGCTGCTGGTGCCGGAGCGGCCGGCATCGATCGGCATGGTGCGCTATGGCGCCGAGGCTGACGATGTGCCGCCGACGCCGCCTGCGTCACAGGGCAACTTTCTGGCGCATACCTTCTCGACGCTGCGCCGTGCTGCCGGCACGCGGGTGTTCTGGTATCTGTTCGCCACCTTCTTCGTCTGCGGCTTCACCACCAACGGGCTGGTCGGCACGCATCTGATCGCGTTTTGCGGCGACATGGGCATCGGCGAGGTGCAGGCCGCCGGCCTGCTGTCGATGATGGGCATTTTCGATCTGATCGGCACGACATTGTCGGGCTGGCTCACCGACCGTTTCGACCCGCGCAAGCTGCTCGGCGTCTATTACGGCATCCGTGGCCTGTCGCTGATCTACCTGCCCTATTCCGGCTTCTCAGCGACCAGCCTGATCATCTTCGCCGTGCTCTACGGTCTCGACTGGATCGCCACCGTGCCCCCGACTCTGAGGCTCGCCAATGAGGCGTTCGGCGATCGCAGTGGGCCGATCGTGTTCGGCTGGATCGTCGCCGGCCACCAGATCGGTGCGGCGACCGCCGCCGCCTTCGGTGGCACCATGCGCGAGTTGCAGGGCAATTACGAACTGGCCTTCCTGATCGCCGGCATGACGGCAATAGCCGCTGCCTGTATCTCGCTGCTGATCAACACCAGCAAGCCGGCATTCGAGCCGGAGCCGCAGGCGGCGTAGGGAGAGACGCTACCGGCCAAGCTGCCATCTCCCCCACACGGAGGAAGATCGGCAGCTTCGCCGTCCGCGCAAACGCCCACCCGCCTGTTGATCGTCAGAAAAACTTCATGATCCCGAGATGTCCCTGAAACATTGACGCTGGATTTTGGTGGCACCGTTCAAGCCATCCAGGAGACAGCCGTGAACAAGCTTTCGATGACTCGCCGCGCTTTCGTCACCTCCGCCAGCGCCGTTGGCCTGGCTGGCGTCTCGAGCCTGGCGCTGCCCTACTATTCGCGCGCCAGTCAGCGGCCGGCCTTCACCCATGGCGTCCAGTCCGGCGATGTCGACGCAACCAGCGGCATGGTGTGGACGCGCACCGATCGCCCGTCGCGCGTCATGTTCGAAGTGTCGTCGACGGAGAATTTCGTCAATGCGACACGCCTGGCGTCGCTCGATACGTCGCCGGCCAGCGACTACACCGTCAAGCGGCTGCTCACCGACCTCGCTTCGGACCAGGATATCTTCTATCGCATGACGGCAGCCGATCTCGCCGACATCAACGCCGTTTCCGAGCCGATCACCGGGCGCTTCAGGACGGCGCCGGCCTCGAAGCGCGACATCCGCTTTGCCTGGTCGGGCGACACCGCCGGCCAGGGCTGGGGCATCGATGAGACCGGCATGAAGACCTACGCCACGATCGGCAAGCACACGCCCGACTTCTTCCTGCATTCGGGCGACACCATCTATGCCGACGGCGCCATGAAGGACGAGGTCGACCTGCCCGGCGGCGGCAAGTGGAAGAACGTCGTGCTGATCGACGGCAAACGCAAGGTTGCCGAGACGCTGGACGAATACCGGGACCAGTGGAAGTACAACATGATGGACAGGAACGTGCTCGGCCTCAGCGCCATCTGCCCGACTTTCTACCAGTGGGACGACCATGAAGTCCTGAACAACTGGTCGGATTCGAAGGATCTCAGCGCCGACAGCCGCTATTCGGAAAAATCCATCCACGTGCTGGCGGCCCGTGCGGCGCGGGCTTTCCACGAGATGACGACGATCCGCTACGAACCTTCCGAGCCCGGCCGCGTCTATCGCAAGATCGCCTACGGGCCGCTGCTCGACGTGTTCTTCCTCGACATGCGCTCCTATCGCGGCCCCAATGGTCCCGACATGCAGGATGAGATGACGCCGCAATCGCGCATGCTCGGCGAACAGCAGACGAAATGGCTGAAGCGCGAACTGGCGAATTCGAAGGCGACCTGGAAAATCATCGCCGCCGACATGCCGCTCGGCCTCGTCGTCTGGGACGACGGCACCAAGAAGGTTGGTGCCGAAGCAGTCAGCAATGGCGACAATGGCTTGCCAAAAGGGCGTGAGCTCGAGATCGCCGACCTGCTGCGCTTCATCAAGAATGCCGGCATCAGCAACACCGTCTGGCTCACCGCCGACGTGCATTACACGGCCGCGCATTATTACAACCCGGACAAGGCGCAGTTCCAGGATTTCAATCCGTTCTGGGAATTCGTTTCGGGTCCGATCCATGCCGGAACGTTCGGGCCGAACGATTTCGACATGACGTTCGGTCCGGAGCTGAAGTTCATCAAGGCGCCGACCGCCGAACAGGGACAGAACCTGCCGCCCTCGGCAGGTCTGCAATTCTTCGGGCTGGTCGATATTTCAGGCGCCAGCGAGCAGATGACGGTGCGGCTGATGGATCGCGACGACAATGAACTCTACAAGGTGACGCTCGACCCGGTGCGGTCGGCATAAGCGCGCGCTGATGGAAAGGTGTCGCGCGCGTCTAGGGCGCGCGATGCCTTAGTCCGGGTAGCAGACCATGGGGATATTCGGCCAGACGGCGCTGTCGCAGTTGGCGGCGTCCTGCCGCTGCTTGAAGGCGGCGCTGACCGGGCCGGTCACCACCGGGTCGACGCCGTCGGGCGCGTCGGCGAAAATCTGCTCGGCCGACTGTGCCTCTGACGGCAAGGCAGGCCGTGATTCCTTCGTCGTCGCGGCCGACTGCGCGGCGTTGGCCGCCAGCAGGACGGCGAAGGCAACAGAGGCGATGAGCGGCCAGAATCGGTTGAGTTTATCGGTCATGACGTTCGAACTGCCCGGGCCCCGAGGGGTTCCCGCCTTGGTTAACAAAATCATCTCACACGCAGATGCTTAAGATTTGATGAGTATTTGGTGACGCGCCTCCTCTTTCGCAACTGCGAAAAACCCTGTATGAGCCGCGCAACCGAAAGAGGCAGCGCCTTTTGGCCTGCTGCCTGCAACGCTTCCGAGACCAGAACATGAAAATCCGTAATATCGCGATCATCGCGCACGTCGACCATGGAAAGACCACCCTGGTCGACCAGCTTTTGAAGCAGTCCGGCTCCTTCCGAGACAATCAGCGCGTGGCCGAGCGCGCCATGGATTCCAACGACCTCGAAAAGGAGCGCGGCATCACCATCCTGGCCAAAGCGACCTCGGTCGACTGGAAGGATACCCGCATCAACATCGTCGACACCCCCGGCCACGCCGATTTCGGTGGCGAGGTCGAACGCATCCTGTCGATGGTGGACTCAGCCATCGTGCTGGTCGATGCCGCCGAAGGGCCGATGCCGCAGACCAAATTCGTCGTCGGCAAGGCGCTCAAGGTCGGCCTGAAGCCGATCGTCGTCATCAACAAGATCGATCGCCCGGACGCCCGTCATGTCGAGGTGGTCAACGAGGTGTTCGACCTCTTCGCAGCGCTCGACGCCACCGACGAGCAGCTCGACTTCCCGATTCTGTACGGCTCAGGCCGCGATGGCTGGGTTTCGGAAAATCCGGAAGGACCGAAGGACCAGCAGTTGGCGCCGCTGTTCGACCTCGTCATCAAGCATGTGCCGGAGCCGACCGTTCATCCCGGTCCGTTCCGCATGATCGGCACCATCCTGGAAGCCAATCCGTTTCTCGGCCGCATCATCACCGGCCGCATCGAGAGCGGCACGCTGAAGGCCAACCAGCCGGTCAAGGTGCTGCACCATGACGGTACCCAGATCGAAACCGGCCGTATTTCCAAGATACTGGCCTTCCGCGGCCTTGAGCGCCAGCCGATCGAAGAAGCGCAGGCGGGCGACATCGTCGCCATTGCCGGCTTGTCGAAGGGCACCGTCGCGGACACGTTCTGCGACCCGAGCGTGAGCGAACCGCTGCATGCGCAGCCGATCGATCCGCCGACCGTGACCATGTCGTTCCTGGTCAACGACAGTCCGCTGGCCGGCACCGAAGGCGACAAGGTGACCAGCCGCGTCATCCGCGACCGCCTGCTGCGCGAAGCCGAAGGCAATGTCGCGCTGAAGATCGAGGAATCGCCTGACAAGGATTCGTTCTTCGTCTCCGGCCGCGGCGAATTGCAGCTGGCCGTGCTGATCGAGACGATGCGGCGCGAAGGCTTTGAAATCGCCGTGTCGCGTCCGCGCGTCGTCATGCAGAAGGGCGAGAATGGCGAATTGCTGGAGCCGGTCGAAGAAGTCGTCATCGACGTCGACGAGGAGCATGCCGGCGTCGTCGTGCAGAAGATGTCCGAGCGCAAGGCCGAGATGGTCGAACTGCGCCCATCCGGCGGCAATCGTCAGCGCATTGTCTTCCATGCGCCGACCCGTGGCCTGATCGGCTACCAGTCGGAGCTTTTGACCGACACGCGCGGCACCGCCGTGATGAACCGGCTTTTCCATGCCTATGAGCCCTACAAGGGCGAGCTGCCAGGCCGCACCAATGGCGTGCTGATTTCCAACGAACAGGGCGAATCGGTCGCCTACGCCATGTGGAACCTGGAAGATCGCGGCCCGATGGTCATCGATCCGGGCGTCAAGGTGTATCAGGGCATGATCATCGGCATCCATAGCCGCGACAATGACCTTGAAGTGAACGTGCTCAAGGGCAAGAAGCTGACCAACATCCGTGCCGCCGGCAAGGACGAGGCGGTCAAGCTGACCCCGCCGATCCGCATGACGCTGGAACGCGCGCTGGCCTGGATCCAGGACGACGAGCTGGTCGAAGTGACGCCGAAGACCATTCGACTGCGCAAGCTCTATCTCGATCCGAACGAGCGCAAGCGGTTCGAGAAGTCGTCCAAGGTGGTCGGCGCGGCGTAAGCTCTCTGTTTTCCGATAATCGAGAGGGGCGGAGCAACCAGTGTTCCGCCCCTTTTTCGTTCATCCACCGGCAGCCGCGATGATGGCCTGCCGATCGGCCTCGCCGGCCAGATCGATGCGGATCGTGTTTCCCGCACGGGCCGGCTTGCGCAGGGCCTTTGCTCCATCCGGGTCAACGATGAGCAGCCGCTTCTCCTCCAGCGCCTGAAGCCGTGATCGCGAGATGCAGAGTTCGCTTGCGAGCAGCCGGTCGAGCCGCAGCGATGTCGGCATTTCGAGCCCGAGCTGGAGTTCCAACACGGTCGCGGCTTCCCTGGTGTCGCCGAGCCTGCGCTTGTGAACGCTGACATCGGAGAACTCCTCGACGCGCCCGATCCGGTTGCGCAACGCCACCGCATCGAAGGCATGACGGTGAGCGAGTGCAGGATCGTTGCTTTCGAGCGCCGCCAGCAGCGCCGGGTCGATGTCGCGGCGGTTGCAGCGTTCGAAAATGCCGAAATTCCAGGAATTGTCGCAGTCGATGCAGCGATAGATCAGCCACACGTCGATGCGTTTGCCATTGGCGTTGACGCGGAACTTTCCGCTGCTGCAATAGGCCCTCACGGTGCCGCAGCGGTTGCAATTGATGAGCGGTCGAGGTGCGGTCTGGGGTGCGATTGCCCAGTGGATACGCAGAAGTCCAGACATGCCGATAAGCCCTTCCCGTCGGGAAGTTCATCAGGCCGGCGATGTCGAGATGCCCATGCGGGCGCGGCGTGGCGGTCGCTTGCTATGATTGGAAATCGGATGTCACGGGCGGCAGCGCGCAACAACGGTTCAGCAGTGCCAAACCGGTCTCGAACCGCCGCCCAGAAGAACACATGAAAATGAAAACAGATACCGCAAATGCGGTGTCATGCAGTGTGTCGGGGGAGTTGGCGAGACCGGCGGTTACGTAGGCAAAGTGAAGCTCAAAATTGTTTCGCGATGGCCTTTCTAGCCGCGACATGCCGGACCGACAAGGGTCTTTTGTCGGTGCTACCGCAGCCGAGCCACTTGCGTTAATATCCGAAATCGAAGGTTTTCAACCAGAGACCCGGTTATGCACCCCACCTCGCTCCTGATTTTCGCCGCCGCTCTGTTCGTTGCCGCGGGCTCGCCCGGGCCATCGATCGCGGCGCTTGTCGCCCGCGTCATCTCGAAAGGGTTTCGCGACGTGTTCCCGTTCCTGCTCGCCATGTGGATCGGCGAGGGCATCTGGCTATCGCTGGCGGTGTTCGGGCTGGCTGTCGTGGCGCAGACCTTCCATTTCGCCTTCGTCGTGGTGAAATGGGTCGGCGTTGCCTATCTCGCTTACCTCGCCTGGAAGATGTGGACCGCGCCTGTCGATGCAAAAGAGGGCGAGATGCCGCGCGAGGATTCGGCGATAAAACTGTTCTTCGCCGGCATGGCGGTGACGCTCGGCAATCCCAAGATCATGATGTTCTACCTGGCGCTGCTGCCGACCATCATCGACCTCGCTTCGGTCAGCATCGTCGGCTGGGTCGAGCTGACGGCGACCATGGCCGTGGTGCTGGTCGCCATCGATCTCGCCTGGGTGCTCGCCGCATCACAGGCGCGCAAGCTTTTGAAGAGCAAGCGCGCCATGAAGATCGCCAATCGCATCAGCGCCACGACGATGGCCGGTGCGGCGGCCGCCATAGCGACGCGGTCCTGAGCCGGCGCGTCACATCACTTCAATGATCGGCGCGATCTCGATGCTGAAGGCCGGGTTCATCAGGATCGGGCAGTCCTTGGCCTTGGCGACGGCATCGTCGATGTCTTTCGCTTCGACGATCGTGTAGCCGGCGGCCGGATTGCTGCCGCCATTGTTCTCGACCTTGCCGCCGGGCAGCACCATCTTCGACATGCCGACCGGATTGCCGCCGTCGACCACGGCCGAGCCGAGCTTGCCGTACCAGCCGTTCCAGGCGTCCATTGCGGCCTTCCGCTCGGCCTCGTCGGTCGGCATCTTGCCCGAGCCATGATAGACGTAGAGATACTTCGCCATGTTCTCCTCCCTTGGTGAGCGGCATCGAACCGGCATGCGGTCATGCCGCCTGCCGATCATCGGACCAAACCGGCAAACAAGCAACGAGAATGCGACACTGCTAATATAACGCCCCGGTCTGGCCCCTGCCGCAATCCGTCACCTTGCCATGGCGTGGTATTCGTCGTTCGGCCGCATATCGATTGCCGCAGCCACGCGGTTCGACATGTTGAAGAAGGCAGCGGTCGAGGCGATGTCCCAGATGTCGCGATCGGTGAAGCCGGCCTGACGCAGCGCGGCCCGGTCGGCCTCGACGATCTTGGCCGGCTCTTGCGTCAGCTTGACGGCGAATTCGAGCATTGCCGTCTGCCTGGGCGAAAGATCGGCGGCGCGGAAATTCATCACCATCATTTCGCCGAGCGCCGGATCGCCGGAGAGCTGGCGCACCGCCGCGCCATGCGCGGTCAGGCAATAATAGCAGTGGTTGATCGAGGAGACGGCGACCGCGATCATTTCGCGCTCCAGCTTCGACAGGCCGGACTCACCCAGCATCAAATCGTTGTACATGTCGGTGAAGGCGCGCAGCTTCTTGTCGTCGAAGGCATAGGCCCTGAGCACGTTGGGGACGAGGCCGAGCTTCTCCTCGCATTTGGCGAAATAGGTTTTTGTCGCCTCGCTCAGCTCTCCCTGGCCAAGATCAAGCGCGCTGATTTTGCCGGTCATGGGTCATTTCTCCTCGTTGCGCGGCATCTTGTCGCCAAATTCCGATAATTCTTGGCAAGCCGTCAAACCTTTGTCGCCAAACAGCGGTCATCTGCTACCATAGTCGTAAAAGCATTCGACGGGAGGGACGTGCGTCATGGCCAGCGTGAAATCCGCGAGCAAGCCGAAGAAAAAAGCCACGGCAGCGCTTAAAGCGGAGGAAAGGCCAGCCAGGCTTGCAGACTATCTGCTCGCCCGCGCGCCAGCTGAAGACATTGCTCCCTACGATGTGGCCGACCTGGAGCGGGCTGCCGATCTCGCCGGCCAGGCAGTCGCCACTCACAGGAAAGGCGAGTGCGTCGTCGCCGTCGATGCCGATTCGGGCGTTGTGCGAGACGGCCGCCCGATGACGGTTGTCACGGTCGTCAACGACAACATGCCGTTCCTGTTCGATTCCATCCTCGGCGAGATCACCGAGACATCGGGCGAACCGACCCTGGTCACCCATCCGGTTATCGTCGTGCGCCACGGCAAGGGCGGCGTGGAAGAAATCCTCGGCGACGGCAATTTCGCCAAGGACGATGGCAGCCACGACCGGCTGAGCGTCATCCATGTCCACATCCCGCGGCTGACATCCGAGCAGGCGAGCGGATTGAGCGAGCGGCTGCGCAAGATCCTTGGCCAGGTTCATGCCGCCGTTCACGACTGGAGGCCAATGCTGGCCCGCCTCGATCAGGCGATCTCGGAATTCCGCTATACGGCCGTGCCGCTCGACAAGAAGAGCGTTGCCGAGGCTCTCGCCTTCCTGGAGTGGCTGCGCGACGACAATTTCACCTTCCTTGGCATGCGCGAGTTCAAATACACCGGCGGCGAGGAAAGCGGCACGCTGGAGCGCGCTGAAAAGCCTGGCCTCGGCATCCTGTCCGATCCCGACGTGCTGGTGCTCAGGCGCGGCACCGAAGCGGTAACGACGACGCCGGAGATCCGCGCCTTCCTGCATGGGCCGGAGCCGCTGATCGTCACCAAAGCCAATGCCAAGTCGTCCGTGCACCGCCGCATCTATCTCGATTACATCGGCATCAAGACCTACACCGCCAAGGGTACGCTCGCGGGCGAATTGCGCATCGTCGGCCTGTTCACCTCGACCGCCTACACGCGCTCGGTGATGAAGATCCCGTATCTCAGGTCCAAGGCCGAAACCATCATCGCCAAGTCCGGCTTCGACCGGCACGATCATTCCGGCAAGGCGCTGATCAACGTTTTAGAGAGCTATCCGCGCGACGAACTGTTCCAGGTGCCGGTGCCGATCCTGCGCAAACATGCCGCCGCCATTCTGGGCCTGGTCGAGCGGCCACGCGTGCGGGCGCTGGTGCGCGCCGACCAGTTCGACCGTTTCGTCTCAATCCTCGTCTTCGTGCCGCGCGACCGTTACGACAGCGTCGTGCGCGAGAAGATTGGCTCCTATCTGAAAACCGTATTCGAAGGCCGGCTGTCGGCCTACTACCCGGCCTTTCCCGAGGGCGGGCTGGCGCGCGTGCACTTCATCATCGGCCGCTCCGGCGGCAAGACGCCGAAGGTCGAGCAAGCGACGATAGAGGCGGCGATCCGCGACATCGTGCGTACCTGGGAGGACGCCCTTTCCGATGCGGCCGAGGCCAGTGGCGGCGACCAGGCTTTGAAGGCGATTGCCGCGCGGCTGCCGGAAAGCTACCGCGATTCGTTCAGCGCGGCGGTGGCGCTGGCCGATGCCGGGCGCATTGCCAAGATCAGCGCCGGCAATCCGATCGCCATCGACTATTATCGCCATGCCGAGCAGAAGCCGCACCAGGCATCGCTGAAAATCTATCACCATGGCAGCCCGGTGGCGCTGTCGCGCCGCGTGCCGGTGCTGGAAAACATCGGCTTCCGCGTCATCAGCGAGCGCACTTTCGAGGTCGGCGACGACCAGGTCGGCACGATCAATAGTGATCGGCCCGGCTTAGTCTTTATTCATGACATGGAGCTTGAGAACAGCTACGGCCAGCCGATCGACCTGACCGATGGCGGCGCGCTGTTCGAAGATGCGTTCCTCTCCGTCTGGCGCGGCGACGTCGATAATGACGGCTATAACGGCCTCGCCCAGACCGCCGGCCTGTGGTCTGGCGAGATCACCATCCTGCGCGCCTATGGCCGTTATCTGCAGCAGGTCGGCATTCCGCAAAGCCAGGATTTCATCGCCGCCGCGCTCAACCGCTATCCCGACATAGCGCGTGGCCTGCATGCGCTGTTCATCGCCCGGCTTGGCCCGACAGCGGAGACCGAAGGCGTGGTGGCCGCAAAGCACCTCAAGGCCAAGATCAAGGATGCGCTGGAGGATGTGCCGAACATCGACGACGACACCATCATCCGGCGCTACCTCAATCTGATCGAAGCCACGCTGCGCACCAATCATTTCGTTGCCGATACGAAAGAAAAGGGCCAGTCGCTGGCGATCAAGCTGGACTCGCACGCGGTCGAGGGCTTGCCGGCGCCGCGGCCGTGGCGGGAGATCTTCGTCTACGGCTCCGAGGTCGAAGGTCTGCATCTGCGCTTCGGTCCGGTGGCGCGCGGTGGCTTGCGCTGGTCCGACCGCGCCCAGGACTACCGCACCGAGGTGCTCGGCCTGGTCAAGGCACAGCAGGTCAAGAATGCCGTCATCGTGCCGGTGGGCGCCAAGGGGGGCTTCTATCCGAAGAAGCTGCCGATGAGCGCCGGCCGCGACGCGATCTTCGAGGCCGGTACTTCGGCCTACAAGAACTTCGTCTCCAGCCTGCTGTCGATCACCGACAATATCGGCCTCGACGGCGTCATCCCGCCGGCCGGCGTTATCAGACGCGACCCGGACGATCCGTATTTCGTCGTTGCCGCCGACAAGGGCACGGCGACCTTCTCCGATACCGCTAACGCGATCTCGGAGAAGCACGGCTTCTGGCTCGACGACGCCTTCGCCAGCGGCGGCTCGGCCGGCTATGACCACAAGAAGATGGGCATCACCGCCAAGGGCGCCTGGGAAGCGGTCAAGCGGCATTTCCGCGAGATCAACCGCGACATCCAGACCTCGTCCTTCACCGTCGTTGGGGTCGGCGACATGTCAGGCGACGTGTTCGGCAACGGCATGCTTTTGTCGCCGAAAACCCGGCTGATCGCGGCCTTCGACCATCGCGACATCTTCATCGATCCCGATCCCGACATGGCAGCCTCGATGGCCGAGCGCGAGCGCATGTTCGCGCTGCCGCGTTCGAGCTGGCAGGACTACGACAAGACGAAACTGTCGGAAGGCGGCATCATCGTCTCGCGCAACCAGAAATCGATCACCTTGCCGGCGGCGGCGGCGGCGGCGATCGGCCTGGCCAAGACCACCGCCACGCCGGTCGAGATCATGACCGCCATCCTCAAGGCGCCGGTCGATCTCCTCTGGTTCGGCGGCATCGGCACGTATCTCAGGGCATCGACCGAGACCAATGCCGAGGTCGGCGACCGCGCCAACGATGCCATTCGCATCACCGCGCTCGACGTCCGGGCGAAAGTGATCGGCGAGGGCGCCAATCTCGGCGTCACGCAGCGGGCGCGCATCGAGTTCGGCATGAATGGCGGCCGCTGCAACTCCGACGCCATCGACAATTCGGGCGGCGTCAACTGCTCCGACGTCGAGGTCAACATCAAGATCGCGCTGGCTTCCGCCATGCGCAAGGGGTCGTTGACACGCCCGGCACGCAACAAGCTGCTGGCCGAGATGACCGAGGAGGTCGGCTCGCTGGTGCTGTCCAACAACTACCAGCAGACGCTGGCGCTTTCGATCGCCCGCAAGCGTGGCCTCGCCGACATCGCGCATCAGAGCCGTTTCATGACAGCGCTGGAGGCGCGCGGCCTGCTCGACCGTGCCGTCGAGACGCTGCCGTCGCCGGCAGCGCTGGCCGAGCGCGAAGCGCGTGGCGAACCGCTGACCAGAGCCGAACTCGGCGTGCTGCTCGCCTATGCCAAGATCGTGCTGTTTTCCGACATCGTCGCCAGCGACGTGCCTGATGACGCGCATTTCGACCGCGACCTGATGGGCTATTTTCCCGACCAGATGGCGAAGAAATACGCCGCCGAGATCCATGGCCACAGGCTGCGCCGCGAGATCATCACACGGGTCGTCGCCAACGATCTGGTCAATCGCGGCGGCCCGTCCTTCGTCAACCGGCTGCAGGAGGCCACCGGGCGCACCGCCGCCGACGTGGTGCGGACCTTCGCGGTGGTGCGTGACGGTTTTGCCTTGCCGGCGCTCTATCGCGAGATCGACGCGCTCGACAACCAGATCGACGGCCAGGTGCAGCTCGATCTCTATCAGATGGTCAGCCGGCTGATCTATGTGACCAGCGGCTGGTATCTGAAGAACGATGCCGGCACGGCACCCCTCAGCCAGCGCATTGCCGAGTTGCAGGAAGCCCGCAAGGCGCTGGAGCCCAAGCTCGTTTCGCTGCTGCCGGCCTTTTCACGCGAGCGCATCGAGGAGAAGCGGCATGGGCTGTTCAAGGCCGGCGCGCCGGAAAGCTTGGCCGGGCAGCTGGCACTGAGCGAGGTGGCGGAACTCATCCCCGACATCGCGCTGACGGCGCGCACCGCCGGCGCCGATATCGTCACCGCGGCCAAGGCGTTCTTCGCCGTCAGCGATGCCTTCCGCATTCCGCGTGTCGAGGATGCCGCACGCTCGATCACGCCATCGGACTACTACGATCAGCTGGCGCTTTCGCGCGCCACCGACACGATCGATGCGGCACGGCGCGGCATCGCGGTGGCGGCGCTCACCGGCCACGCCAAGACGGCCGATCCGGTGGCTGCCTGGCTGGACGCCGGCGGCGAGCGGGTGGCGCGCATCCGCGAGCGGCTGCAGGCGTTGACCGAGGGCGGCGACATCACCGTGTCGCGGCTGTCGGTGGCGTCGGGGCTGATGAGCGATCTGACGGGGATGTGAACCGTCGATGATTGCCACACGCATTGTCGGGTGCGTGTGGCGCCTTTTCCAATGTTGTCGGCGCTTGGCGTTCAGCAAGCTCACCAGGAATGTTTGAGGGTGCCGACGATTTTCAGCCGGTCGCCGTAGAATTCGGCCCCGTAATAGCTGGTTGTCAGATACTTCCGGTCGAACAGGTTCGTTGCGTTCAAGGCCAACGTCACGTCCTTGGTCATCTTGTAGCTAATCGCCGCATCCACCAGTGCGTAGCCGCCAATCGAAATGGTGTTCGCGTCATCCCCGTAGGTTTGTCCGATATAGCGCACGCCACCGCCGATGGTCAGGTCGCCACGCGGTCCATCCTCGGGAAGCGTATAGTCAACCCAGGCTGACGCCAGGTGGCGAGGAACGCGCTGCGGCCGATTGCCGGCATTCCCGCCAATGCCGTCTTCCAGGATCTCGGCATCCCAGTAGGAATAGGCAAGCGTCAGGTTCAGGTTTTCCGCGATGGCGGCCTTGCCCTCGAGTTCGATGCCGCGGACGCCAACCTTGCCGATCTGCTGCTGGACAACAGGCGTGACATAGGTCGGAACATTGGTTTGGGTAAGGTCGAAGACCGCGGCTGTGAACAGGCCGTCGAAGCCGTCGGGCTTGTACTTGATGCCTGCCTCATACTGTTTGCCCTCCTGAGGCTTCAACGAGCCCGAGACCGCATACCCGTTGGCGCTTGGCGACACGAGCGGCTGGAAGCTTTCCGAATAGTTGGCGTAGACCGCGAGGTTCGGCGTGAATTTGTAGGTCAGGCCGGCGCGCTTGGTGAAGGCCGATGCGGTGTCGTCGTCCTGCGTTCCCAGGTCGAGATAATCAGCTGTCGTCTGCACGCGGTCCCAGCGCCCGCCCAAGGTGACGATCCAGCGGTCGTCAAACGTCAATTGCTCCTGGGCATAGACACCGACCGCCTGCTGCTTGACCCGCCAGTTCACATAGGGGCCGAGGTTGATGCAGGACAGACCGCAATAGGTCGGGTTGTCGATGTCGATGGGGCCGGCAGTGCCGAAGAGGATGTTTTCATGGGTGTTGTCGTTGGCGTAGTCGACGCCGACAAGCGTCTTGCTGGCGACCCGGTCCCAGCCCGTATCGTATTGCAACTGATTGTCGAAGGCATAGCGGTTGGACAGGCCGCCGACCGAAAATGCCGTGCGGTCCGCCGTGGGGTCAAGCGACGCGCCGTAGACCTCGGCGTAGTCGAGGCTCAAATGCGTGTAGCGGGCATTGGAGCGGAAGGTGAGGTTCTCGTTGAACTCATGCTCGAACTGGTAGCCGATATCGACCTGCTCGGTGTTGAAGCGGTTGAAATCCGGCTCGCCCAGGAAGGTGACGATGTCGATATTGGCGCCGGCCGGGGTGCCGCGTGCGCCTGTGCCATCTCGCTTGTAATAGTCAGTCAGGATGGTGAGCGAGGTTCCTTCCTCGGGCTTGATGGTCAACGCAGGTGCGATGTAAAGCCGGTCGTCGTTGGAATAATCCCACCCTTGATCGCCATCCTTGGCCAGCCCGGTGAGCCGATAGGTCCACACGCCATCGGCGTCGATCGGCCCGCCAAAATCAACGCCAATCTCCTTGGTGCCGTCGCCATAGGACGTGTAAATCTCCCCCTGCTTCTGATCCAGCGGCCGCTTGGTGATGGCGTTCACCAATCCGCCAGGGCCGTTGAGACCAAAAAGCGTCGATGTCGATCCTTTCAGGACCTCCACGCGCTGGAGTCCGTAAGGTTCGAGACGGCTGGCCGTGAACCAAGCGGGGATGCGCGCCGTCAAGCCGTCGCGATAGGTACCGAGCGATGTCTGGTCGAAACCGCGGATGCGAATATAGTCGTATCGGTCATCATTGCCGAACTCGTCGGTGAGGACGCTGGATGTGTAGGCCACGGCCTGCTGGAGGCTTTCGACATGGCGCGCCTCCAGTTCCTTTTGGGTTACAACTGAAACCGAGGCGGGAACGTCGACGATCGGCGCATCGGTCTTGGTGGCGGTCGCCGTATCCTTGGCGACGATCGTTTGATCGGGCCCGCCAACGCGGTCCGACTTGCCGGTGACGACGATCGTTTCCAGTTGAGTTGCATCGTCCGGCGAAACGTCCTGGGCCCGGCCGCTCCCCACCATTCCAAAAGATGCCGCTATCAAGGCACTGCTCGCAATCAATCGCCTTGCCTGAATGCGCAACAATGCCTGTCGACCAATCGTCATCTCTTATTCCCTGTCAGACCAATTTCGAGCAGTTCGGCCGGTCACCGTTCCGGCCCTGCGCGAGCGCAATTAGTCAAAGCGGACAAAAAGAGTCAACTTAATAATCAAGAAATCCACGCCGGCGACAATCGTTGCGAAGCAGGGGGTGGAGGACGGCGCCGGACCTACGGTCCGACTTCCCCCACGAGAAAAATACGGGCTTGGTTCGCGAAGCGGACGAAAGCCGGTTGCATGGCTTTCGAACAGTGAACGCCCGGCAGCGTCAAGGGTACGGCACCGAGCTTCGTTCATTGCATGAGCGCATGAAACATGCAGACATGGCGCCCGACACGGAACCGGTGCCGAGGGATCATGATGACGGTAGAGACAGTGCAGCGTGCGTCCGGGCGCGGCATCTGGGGATGGATGCTGTTCGACTGGGCGGCGCAGCCGTTCTTCACGGTCGTGACGACCTTCATCTTTGGACCTTACTTCGTCTCGCGCATGGCGAGCGATCCGGAGACCGGCCAGGCGGCCTGGGGCTACGGCATTGCCGCGGCCGGTCTTGTCATCGCCGTGCTGTCGCCTATCCTCGGCTCGATTGCCGACCAGACCGGCCCGCGCAAGCCCTGGATCGCATTCTTTGCCGCGGTCAAGGTCACCTGCCTTTGCATGCTTTGGTTCGCGGCCCCCGGTTCGAACCTTTTCCTGGTCGTGCTATTCTTTTCGCTGGCGTCTGTCGCGGCCGAGTTTTCGACCGTGTTCAACGATTCGATGATGCCGCGCCTGGTGCCGAAGAGCGAGATCGGCCGAATCTCCAACATGGCCTGGGGCCTTGGTTATCTCGGCGGCATGATCGCGCTGATCTTCGTCGTCGCTTGCTTGGCCGGTTCGCCGGAGACCGGCAAGACGATCATCGGCACCGACCCGCTCTTTGGGCTCGACCCGAAGCTCGGCGAGGACGCGCGCGCAACCGGGCCTTTGTCAGCCGGCTGGTACTTCCTGTTCATCCTGCCGATGTTCTTTTTCACCCCCGATGCCATCAAGGGCCTGCCGATCGGCCCTGCGGTGCGAGAGGGGTTGGCGGAGCTGAAAGTGACGCTGGGCGAGGTGCGCAAGCGCAGCGGCATCTTCCGCTTCCTTGTCGCCCGCATGATCTATCAGGACGGTGTCAATGCGGTGCTGGCGCTGGGGGGCACTTTCGCAGCAGCGATGTTCCACTGGTCGATCACCGAAATCGGTATTTTCGGCATCATTCTCAACGTCGTCGCCATCTTCGGCTGCCTGGTTGCAGCCCGTCTCGATACGGCGCTTGGCTCAAAAACCATCGTCATGATCTCGCTGGTCCTGCTCAGCATCGCCACGATCGGCATCGTCTCGACCGGACCGGGCTATACTTTGTTCGGCCTCTGGATGATGCTTGGACCGGACAGCGGTGGCCTGTTCGGCACGGCAGCGGAAAAGGCCTACATCTTCTTCGGCCTGTTGATCGGTGTGGCTTTCGGGCCGGTGCAGGCGTCGTCGCGATCCTACATGGCGCGCAGCGTCACGGCCGCCGAATCCGGCCGCTATTTCGGCATTTATGCGCTGGCCGGACGGGCGACCAGTTTCCTGGCGCCGTTCATGGTCGCGTCCGTCACCCTGGCCAGCGGCTCGGCACGGCTCGGCATGGCGGTGATCGTGCTGTTCCTCGGGATCGGCATGGCGATCCTGGTCAAGACGCCCTATCCAGCGGACCGGCCGGCGGATTGAGTTCTTTCTTCCTTCTCCCCCTGTGGGGTGAGCGGCCGGTTCGCGAAGCGAATTCATCGTGCCAGTGGCACGATGAAAGGCTGACGAACGCCGGGACGCTGCGGAGCAGCGGGGACCCGGCAGGGCGGATCGTCCACCGCCCGGCCCTTCGCGGGCTCAGGGCGTTCGAAGCTCGAAAAGCCAAGCAATTGGCTTTTCGTTTGCTGCGCGAACCGCTTCTCACCCCGCAAGGAGAGAAAGAAGAAGTGCGTCAATGCCTGAAATGCCGGACGCCCGTAAAC
>NZ_RZQP01000072.1:0-27029 GCF_003998165.1 Mesorhizobium sp. M7A.F.Ca.US.007.01.2.1
GGAGCCAGACCGCACCCTTTCCAAAACTCAAGCGCGGCCTGATTGCCATCCTTCGCGGGCTCAAGCCCACCGAGGCGATGGCCATGGGCCAGGCGCTGTTCGACGCCGGCATCGAGGCGATCGAAGTGCCGCTCAACTCGCCGCAACCGTTCTCGTCGATCGCCCGCATCGTCCAAGTGCTGCCGAAAACGGCGCTGGTCGGCGCCGGCACGGTGCTGACGCCGGCCGATGTCGATGGCTTGCACCAGGCCGGAGGGCGGCTTCTGGTCAGTCCCAACATCGATGCCGAGGTGATGGCGCGCGCCATGCATTACGGCATGGTGACGATGCCCGGCGTGTTCACGCCGACCGAGGCTTTCCTGGCGATCAAGCTCGGCGCCTCGGCCCTGAAATTCTTCCCGGCGAGCGTGCTGGGCGCCGGCGGCATTTCCGCGATGCGCGCGGTGTTGCCGGCGCAGACATTGGTCGGCGCCGTCGGCGGTGTCTCTGAAAAAGATTTTGCCGGCTACAAGGCTGCCGGCGTGACCGCCTTTGGTCTGGGCTCCAGCCTGTTCAAGCCGGGCATGAGCGTCGACGAGGTGGCCGCGCGTGCGCACGCTGCCGTCGCGGCCTGGGATGCGGTGTTCGGAGAAGCAGGATGAGCGAAGCGATCGTTTCGGTTTTTTCCGATCACGTCTGCCAGCTCGGCGAGGGGCCGAGCTACGATCCCGCCACCGATACGCTCTACTGGTTTGACATCGTCAACAGCCAGCTTCTGGAAAAGCGGCTGTCCGGCGGCGCGACCACCGTCCATGAGCTTGGCCAAATGGCGAGCGCCATCGCCGTCATCGACGACAAGCGCCAGCTGATCGCCGCCGAGACCGGCCTTTATGTCCGCGATGTCGCGACCGGCAAGCTGACGCTGCACACGCCTGTCGAGGCCGACAATCCGGTCACGCGCTCCAACGATTCCCGCGTCCATCCCTGTGGTGCCCTGTGGATGGGCACCATGGGCAAGGGCGAGGAAAAAGGCGCGGGTTCGATCTACTGGTTTTTCAAGGGCGAACTGCGCCAGCTGTTTTCGGACATCACCGTCTCCAATTCGATCTGTTTAACCGAGGATGGGGCGATCGCTTACTACACCGACACCTCGACCGGGATGCTGATGCGCGTCGCCTGCGACCCGGCGACCGGTCTGCCTGCCGGTGAGCCCAAGCTGTTCGTCGACCACCGCTCGGCCAAGGGCTATGTCGACGGGTCGGTGCTCGACCGCGACGGCATCCTGTGGAACGCCGTCTGGGGCGGCAGCGTCATCGAAGCCTACGGACCCGACGGCAAGCTCGTCCGCACGGTCGCCATGCCGGTGACGCAGCCATCCTGCCCAGCCTTCGTCGGCGCCAAGGCCGACCGGCTGGCGGTCACCTCCGCCTGGTCGGGCAAGGATGAGAAGCAGCGTCTGCTGGATCTGCAGGGCGGCATGACCTTTCTGCTCGATATTCCCGTCAACGGCCGCTTCGAGCCGCGCGTGCTGATCGCCTGATCGAACTGGATTCTACGGTCGGACGGTGCGTTGTCACGCCACCGCCCGCACCGTGTCGGTTTCGCGAGAGCCTGACGTCTCGACCATGCGATGGTAGGTGATCGTACCGCCGGGAATCGTTCATCCCATGCCAAGCCGTAAGCCGAAACTGATACTCATCCATGAGCCGGAAAAGGCTTGTTTCGACCGTCTGGTCGCCGACGGCCATGCGCCGCAGCGCGCAACCGAAATCGCGTCCTATCTGGCGCAGTCGACCGATCTCGCTCCTGAATTCGAGGTGCTTGGCCGTGCCTGCCAGGCACGCGGCCTGTCGTTCGCGCCGGTGGCGCTCGACGACGCTGCCAGCGTGCTCGCCGGCGAGCATCCCAGCACAACGCTGGTCTGGACGCTGACCGACGGCATCGCCTATTTCCGCGGCGGCGCGGCGCCCGCTTTGGCGCGACTGGGCGGTTTCAAGACAATCGGCGCCGACGATGCGCTGTTCGCGCTCTGCCAGGACAAGTTCCGCTCCGGCGCCGTGCTCGGCGCGCTCGGCCTGCCGGTGCCACAGGCTGGCCTCGCGCGTGACGGCCAATGGCTGGTCGAGCCGCCGGCCTCGCCCGCCGGCTGGTTCGTCAAGCCCAACCGGCTCGGCGCCAAGATCGGCATCTGGCCGGAGTCGCGCTGCAGCGATCTCGCCCACGCTTTGGAGCTCAGCCGGCGCGTCTTTTCGGCCTATCGCGACGATGTCGTCGTCCAGCCCTACGTCGCCGGCCGCAACGTGCGCGCCAGTTTCCTTAGCCTGATGCCGGGCGCGGGAGTCGAAGTGCTTGGCGTGGCCTTTGTCGATTCAGGCGCCGATTTCCAGACCATGGCCGACAGCCTGGCGCTCTACGGCGACACTGGCGAGGCAGCGAAAGCGGCGGGACATTACGCCGAGCCGGAGCTCGTCGCGGTCGCCGACAGCCAGCCGGCCGCCGACGCCAGGATTCGTGCGATCGCCGGGCGGCTGATGAGCGGGCTCGGCCTGCGCGACGTGTTTTCCATCGATCTCAGGGTCGAGGCCGACGACACCGTCCACCTCATCGAGTTCGAGGTCTGCCCCGGCCTGCCCTGCTTCGATTTCCGCGCCTATTGCCGCCAGCAATGGGGCATCGAGCTTGCCGATGCCATAGCCGAGACAGCGGCGAGCCGGCTGATCGGCCAAGAGCATCGCGCCTGAAGGCGCTACGGCAGATCGCGGGCCGACCGGCGGACGCGTTTCACTACGGCATTCGCTCGACCGCCTGCAAGGCGGGATCCATCTTGTCCCAGGCATGGCCGTGGCTCGTGTAAGTCACCATCTGTGGGCTGAACTGTTCCGGATCGTCGAGGCTGGCCGCATGGACCGCTATGAATTCCGGCATGGCGACGGATATCAGAAAGACCGGCGTTCCGCAGGTTGGACAGAAGGTGTGGATTTTTTCATTGCCGCTGGCGCCCGCCACGCGCCAGGTGCTCACCTCCCCGGTAATGGCCATATCGGCACGCTGGCCGAAGGTCAGGTAGGATCCGTGGCCGGTGCCTGAGCGCTTCTGGCAATCGCTGCATTGGCAGTGGTTCTGGAAGATAGGCTCGTCATTGGTCTCGTAACGGATCGCGCCGCATGCGCAGCCGCCGGTATAGCGCTTGGTCATTGTCATTCTCCACGGGTCTGATTCTGCTCGAGGCCGCAACATCAGGCCGATTTCGGCTTGGCGAAAATATCGATGCCGCTGCCGGTTTCGAGGAAGGATTTCAGGCTGGACAGCACCGCCGGCCAACCCTGGCTGACGCCCTTCGCCATGCCGCTGCCGGCCTCGAGCTCGTCATGGCTGACGGTCAGCCGCACCATGGTGTCGTATTCCTCGATGGCGAACGTCACGCGGCTGGTTTTTGACGGATCGTCCGCCTGCGAAGCGTTCGCCCAGGTGATGACGAGGCGGGTCGGCGGCGAAATCTCGACGACCTTGCCGACGAGTTCGACAGTCCGTTCGTCATTGGCGCGGATGTGTTCCCATTTCGAACCCGGCTTCCAGTCGGAGACATTCTCGTGGCCCCAGTAGCGTTTTGCGATCTCGGGCTTGATTATCGCCTCGAACACCTTCTGCGGCGTCGAGCGGATATAGGTCACGTAGACAAAGCTCGTGGTCTCTCTGGTGGTCATTGGTCTTCTCCTTCGAGTTCCTGCTTCAGGTCGTGCAGCAGGCTGAGCCGCTGCCGTTCGAATTTCCGTACCCAGCGCTCGTAGACTTCGTGCAGCGGCACGGGATTGATGAAATGTAGTTTTTCGCGGCCGCGCTTGACCGTGCTCACCAGGTTGGCCGCCTCCAGCAGGTCGAGGTGCTGGGTGGCGGATTGCCTGGCCATGTCCAGATGATCGCAAAGCTGACCGAGCGTCTGCCCGTTCTGCTCGCACAGAAGGTCAAGCAGCCTTCTGCGTGTCGGGTCGCCCAGCGCTTTGAAAACCTTGTCGGCGTCCATCTGCCTCACTCTGTTGTAAGGCATAATATGCAGGTAAATACCTGCATGTCAACCGGCAATCCGACCGGCGTTGAATGACCGCTCGTCGGCACGGCTCCGCACCTGGCAACTGCGCCAGGCAGATCACCGTGAAATCGCGGAGCAAAGATATGTAAAATGAGCCTGCGGGGCTTCAAACGCCGCCAGGCTCTATCCGATTTTGAGCACGTCTCCGGCTAAAACCGGAACTATGCTTGCAGGGGACCTCAGGCGCCCTCGACCAGGACAATTTCGCCGTCGGCGACCTTCTGGCGAATGGCGGCGGCGCGCTGGTATTCCGGCGAATGGTAGCAATCGTGTGCGGCAGCCAGCGATTCGAACTCGATAATGACATTGCGTGCGCGGCCGGGGCCTTCGGCCTTTTCGTACTCGCCGCCGCGCGCCAGGAACTTCGCCCCGAAGCGCTCGAAGGCAGGTTTGGCGGCGGCGACATAGTCCTTGTAGCCTTCCGCGTCGCGCACATCGACACGAGCGATCCAATATCCTTTGGGCATTTTCTTGGTCTCCGAACTTGTTCCTGGAAATCTCAGGCCGAGCGCATCTCGTCGAGGATGGCTTCGGCCGCTTCCCGTTTGTTGGCCGCAGCAATGATCGGACGGCCGACGACGAGGTGGCTGGCGCCGTTGCGAATCGCCTGGCCCGGCGTCACCACACGCTTCTGGTCGCCATGGTCGCTGCCCGCCGGCCGGATGCCGGGCGTCACCACCGCCATGTCGGGTCCCACGATCCGGCGCACCGCCTCGGCCTCCGCGGCCGAGCAGACGATGCCGCCCATGCCGGCATGCAGCGCCTGTTCCGAGCGCCTAAGCACCAGCGTATGCGGATCGTACTCATAGCCGACGTCGATCATGTCCTGCTCGTCCATCGAGGTCAGAACGCTGACGGCAAGCAGGCAAAGGTCGCTGCCTCTGGCCGCCTCTACGGCGGCCTGCATAGCCTTGGGATAGGCGTGAATGGTCAGCATGGTCACGCCCATCTTGACGATGTTCTCGACACCCTTGGCCACCGTGTGGTCGATGTCGAGCAGCTTCATGTCTAGGAAGACGTTGGTGCCGCCGCTGGCCAGCTCCCTGGCGAAGTCGAGCCCGCCGGCGAAGGCAAGCTGGTAGCCGATCTTGTAGAAGGAGACGATGCCGTCGAGTTCGCGCACTGCCTGCTCGGCTTGCTTCACTGTCGGCACGTCGAGGCCGACGATGAGCCGGTCGCGCATGCTATTGGCGATCATGCCTCGATCCGGGTGGACAGCAGGCGCGAGGTCTCGATCAGCGTGCGGCATAGGTGCTCCATCGATTTGTGCAGTCTTTCGTCACGGAAATTTCCATCCTCGTCGAAGGCGTCACCGCCGTCGGGCACCGAGCATTCCGGCGTCACCACCTCCATCTGGCAACGCACCAGCACCGCGCGCAGATGGTTGATGCAGCGGATACCGGCAAAGTGCCCGTTGGAGGACGAGCAAAGGCCAACGACCTTGCCGGCCAGCGGCCTGACTGGCCGGCCACCATCCCTGCGCACCCGGCTCACCCAGTCGATCGTGTTCTTGAGCAGCGGCGGAATGGAGCCGTTATATTCGGGCGTGGCGATCAGCAGCCCGTCATGGGCCATGATGAGACGGCCGAGTTTCTGGGCGTTTTCGGGAACGCCTTTTTCCTTTTCCAGGTCTTCGTCCATGATCGGCAGGGGGTATTCGGCGAGCGAGATGCGGGTCACCTCGGCACCTTGCATGGCGAGTTCCTTTTGCGCCACGTCGGCGGCCCTGCCGCTATAGGCGCCGCTGCGCACCGAGCCGGCGAAGACGAGGATTTTCGGGATCACTGCCATTGGCCACCCTTGTTCCCGGACAGGTACAGCCAAGGACGGCTCAAATCAACGGCTGGATAGGATAGGGGAATAGGGCAGTAGGGAATATGGGAGTAGAAAATAGCCTGGAAATGGAACCCTTCATCCCTACTCCCTTACTCCCCTATTGCCTTATTCCCTTCTCACTAGTGCGCTTCGCGGCGATAGATCCACAGCTGCGTCGGCGGAATGTTGCGGAGGATGAAATCGAAATGTTTGACCGTATAATTGCCGCGGCCGGGTGGGATCGGCGACATCGGGCCATAGGTCAGCTGCACGATCGGCCGTCCGGCCGGGATGCGGTCGAGCAGGCTCTCGATATAGGCGATGCGCTGGGCGACCGGAAAGTTGAGCAGCGGCACGCCCGAAACGACGGAATCGAAGATCATCCCGCTCTTGTCGCCAAGCGTGGCGTTGAGGTTGAAGGCGTCGCCCTCGATGACGTTGACGCCGGGATAGAGCCGCCGCAGGTGACGAACGAAATCCGTGGAATATTCGACAGCGTAGAGGTTTTCGGGGCGTACGCCCTGGGCGAGGATGGCGCGGGTGATGACGCCGGTACCGGGACCGACCTCGAGCACTGGCAGGCCGGATTTAGGATTGACGATCGAGGCCATCTTGCGCGCGGTGATCGAACTGGTCGGCACGATCGAGCCAACCGTCTTCGGCTTGTCGATCCAGCCCTTGAAGAATTTGAGTTCGTCGTCGAACTTTTCGACAAGCGCCTTCCGCAGTCCAGGGCCACGTGTCATGCAAGCTCTCCTCAGCGCTCCCCGCAAAGTTACTTAGCACCTGAGCGGTGCTAGGCAAGGCGCGGCCGGACGCATGTCGTGGATAAGATAATTTTCGTCGCGTCTCAAGGGGTGACGCGATTCAAGGATTTACGCGTGGCAAATCGGCTTACGCGGGCCAAAGTGCATCAACGCTCGCCGAAAGACTCGAAGAAATCCTTCATACGGGCGAAAAAGCCGCTCGATTGAGGCGAATTGTCCTGCGAGGAGAGCTGTTCGAACTCCTCCAGAAGTTCGCGCTGGCGCCGGGTCAGGTTCTGCGGCGTCTCGACCGCGGTCTGGATGTAGAGGTCGCCGACATTGGGCTGGCGCAGCACAGGCATGCCCTTGCCCTTGAGGCGGAACTGGCGCCCGTTCTGTGTGCCTTCGGTCACCTTGACCTTGGTCTGCGTGCCGTCCAGCGTCGTCACCTCGAAGGAGCCGCCAAGGGCTGCCGTCGTCATCGAGATCGGCACCTTGCAATAGAGATCGGCGCCGTCGCGCTGGAAGAACTCGTGCGGTTTGACCGCCAGGAAAATATAGAGGTCGCCCGAGGGCCCGCCGCGCAGGCCGGCTTCGCCCTCATTGGCAAGGCGGATGCGGGTGCCGTCCTCGATGCCGGCCGGGATGTTGACCGACAGCGAACGCTCCTCGGTGACGCGGCCCTGGCCGGCGCATTTCGGGCACGGGTCCTTGATCGTCTGGCCGCGCCCCTGGCATTGCGGGCAGGTCCGCTCGATCGAGAAGAAGCCTTGCGTGGCGCGCACCTTGCCGTGGCCGTTGCACATCGAGCAGGTGACGGGCTGGGTGCCGGGCTTGGCGCCGCTGCCCGAACATTCAGAGCACGAGATCGACGCCGGCACCCGGATCTGTGCGGTCTTGCCGGCAAAAGCCTCTTCCAGGGTGATTTCCATGTTGTAGCGCAGGTCGGCGCCGCGCTCGCGGCCGCCCGACGAGCGGCGCTGGCGCCCGCCCATCATGTCGCCGAAAATGTCCTCGAAAATGTCGGCGAAGCCGCCGGCGCCAAAGCCCTGGGCCCCGCCATTCATGCCGCCCTGTTCGAAGGCGGCGTGACCGAAGCGGTCATAGGCCGCGCGCTTCTGCGGGTCTTTCAGCGTCTCGTAGGCTTCGTTGATTTCCTTGAACTTGTGCTCGCAGGAATGGTCGCCGGGGTTGCGATCGGGATGGAACTGCATGGCGAGCTTGCGGAAAGCGCTCTTGAGCTCCTTCTCATCGGCGCCTTTTTGCACGCCCAGCGTCTCGTAGAAATCAGCTTTCATTTTTTCCCGCTGTCCGGATGCTCAACGTCTTGAAGCATTGTTGCGTCTCTTGCCGGCACTGACGCTTCGATTTAGGTGCGATGGGAGGGGGATGCCAGTGTCGACGCGGCTTTGCCTGCATTTTTTCAGCAAGGCCCGCTGTTTTTCTGCAAGGGGTTGCAAAAAAGCCCGGCCTTCGCCGGGCTTTTCGCTTTATCTTGCCGTCAAACGGTTCAGGCCGACTTCTTCTTGTCGTCGTCCTCGTCGATTTCCTCGAAATCGGCGTCGACAACGTCACTGTCCTTGGCGGCGTCCGCCTTGGCGTCGGCTTCCGCCGCTTCCTTCTGCGAAGCCTCGTACATGGCCTGGCCAAGCTTCATAGAAGCCTCGGCCAGCGCCTGGCTCTTGGCTTCGATGTCGGCCGCGTCGTCGCCTTCGGTCGCGGTCTTCAGCGCCGCGATCGCGTCGGAGATCGCCGTGCGCTCGCCTTCCGAAACCTTGTCGCCATATTCCTTCAGCGACTTCTCCGAGGAATGCAGCAGCGCTTCGGCCTGGTTGCGGGCCTCGACCAGCGCACGCCGCTTCTTGTCGGTCTCGGCATTGGCCTCGGCGTCCTTGACCATCTTCTCGATGTCGGCGTCCGAAAGACCACCCGATGCCTGGATGCGGATCTGGTGCTCCTTGCCGGTGCCCTTGTCCTTGGCCGAAACGTTGACGATGCCGTTGGCGTCGATGTCGAAGGTGACCTCGATCTGCGGTACACCGCGCGGCGCCGGCGGAATGCCGACCAGGTCGAACTGGCCGAGCGCCTTGTTGTCGGCGGCCATTTCGCGCTCACCCTGGAAGACCCGGATGGTCACTGCCGACTGTGAGTCCTCGGCCGTCGAGAACACCTGGCTCTTCTTGGTCGGGATCGTCGTGTTGCGTTCGATCAGGCGGGTGAACACGCCACCCAGCGTCTCGATGCCGAGCGACAGCGGCGTCACGTCGAGCAACAGCACGTCCTTGACGTCGCCCTGCAGCACGCCGGCCTGGATGGCGGCGCCGAGAGCGACGACCTCATCCGGATTGACGCCCTTGTGCGGCTCCTTGCCGAAGAACTGCTTCACGATTTCTTGGATCTTGGGCATGCGGGTCATGCCGCCGACCAGGACGACTTCGTCGATCTCGCCCGCCTTCAGGCCGGCATCCTTCAACGCCGCCTTGCAAGGGGCAATCGTGCGCTGGACGAGGTCGTCGACCAGCTGCTCGAACTTGGCGCGCGTCAGCTTCAGCGTCAGGTGCTTCGGCCCGGTCGCGTCGGCGGTGATGAAGGGCAGGTTGATTTCGGTCTGGGTGGTCGACGACAGCTCGATCTTGGCCTTTTCAGCCGCCTCCTTGAGGCGCTGCAGGGCAAGCTTGTCGTTCTTCAGGTCGATGCCCTGTTCCTTCTTGAACTCGGCCGCCAGGTATTCGACCAGGCGCATGTCGAAATCCTCGCCGCCGAGGAAGGTGTCGCCATTGGTCGACTTGACCTCGAACACGCCATCGCCGATTTCAAGCACCGAAATGTCGAACGTGCCGCCGCCAAGGTCATAGACGGCAATGGTCTTGCCTTCCTTCTTGTCGAGGCCATAGGCAAGCGCTGCCGCGGTCGGCTCGTTGATGATGCGCAGCACTTCAAGGCCGGCGATCTTGCCGGCATCCTTGGTCGCCTGGCGCTGGGCGTCGTTGAAATAGGCCGGAACGGTGATGACCGCCTTCTCGACCTTTTCGCCGAGATAGGCTTCCGCCGTCTCCTTCATCTTCTGCAGGATCATGGCCGAAATCTGCGAGGGCGACTGCTTCCTGCCGCCGGCTTCGACCCAGGCATCGCCATTGTCGCCCTTGACGATCTTGTAGGGGACAAGCTTCTTGTCCTTCTCCGTCACCGGATCGTCATAGCGGCGGCCGATCAGGCGCTTGACCGCGAAGATGGTGTTTTCAGGATTGGTGACCGCCTGGCGCTTGGCCGGCTGGCCGACCAGACGTTCGTCGTCGCCCGAGATGGCGACGATGGAAGGCGTCGTGCGCGCGCCTTCCGCATTCTCGATTACCTTGGGCTCCTTGCCATCCATGATGGCGATGCAGGAGTTGGTGGTGCCGAGATCGATACCGATTACTTTTGCCATTTCTCTAGTCTCTCCGCTAAGCAGGCTCTCAGGACCCGTACAGGCGTTCCGACGAAAGCCCCTGTTCACAAGAAATCCCGTTCCGGCAACCGGCATTCCGGCGCCGAACGGCTTGGCGCGTATATAAGAACAGGCGGCATCGCGCGCAAGCATTCTGCGCAGGCCTTCCATGAACCTTTCCATCTCCGCCCGCGACTGATCTCCAGGTGCCGCATGGTGCGGCCCGGAAAGGAAGCCCCCATGACCAATAACCCAGAGGCTCTGAGGTCTCCGGGAACAACAGGAGCTCGGCGCGACCACCGCCTTCGGGACGGGGTCGATGCGCTGGGCTTTCCGCTGATTCCGTTGACCCTGCGTAAGACCAGGCGTATCGTCGTCTTGAGGAAAGCAGACAATTCGATCAGGGAAGAACGAGCCGGACCGCCGCGCCTTGCCCTGATTTGCGCGGCCAGCCCCGACGTTCTCCCGTCGACTACGGGGGGTAGTGTCATGTCTCGCATCCGCGGCTCGTTCGTGTCGTCTCTTGATGGCGGCTTGCGCCGTGCTGTGCATCCAGGCGGGTTGCTGGCGCTGGCACTCGGCCTGTGGCTGGGCGCCGCGCAGGCGCAGGAAACCCGGATCATCTATCCCGGCTCGATGGCGGTGACCGGATTCTCCGGCACCATCATTCCCAATTTCGACCCCCCTGATTCCGAAAAAGAGGGCCTGCCGCCCGGCGTCGATCCGGTCGACGAAACCTTCATCGACCCCACGCGCGCCACCTTGCGCGTGTTCGACGTTTCGCATCTGGGCGGCCCAGCCTCCGGCCAGCTGGTCAACACGCCGCCGCCCTTCGAGGTGACGGCGGAGCAGATCGGCCAGGTGTTCGGCGTCACCTATGATGACGGCGTGCGCGACGGCGTTCCATCGGGCATTCCCAATCTCTATGCCGGCGCCACCTCGCTGCACGGCATCCGTATCGTCACCCCGGATGCCGACGATGACGGCCGCCCCGAGAGGCAGCGCCGCGGCGCTGCCGGCGCCACCTTCATGGATGGCCAGTTCGGCACCGAAAACGGTGGCGGGCCGGGCACCGTCTGGAAGATCGACGGCATCACCGGCCAGGTCTCCAAATTCGCCGACATCGACACCAACAGCGGTCCCGGCATCGGCAATCTCACTTTCGACGCCACTCACCGCGAGTTCTTTGCGTCCGATCTCGACACCGGCCTGATCCATCGCATCGACGCCGAAGGCAGACTGATCGACAGCTTCGATCACGGCGTTGCCGGCCGGCCCACGCATGGGCTCGCTCCCGTCGCCGACGATGGTTCGGTGATGGACATACAAGGTGCCGCCTTCGATAGCGAAGACCCCGACAGCTGGGGCTACACGCAGGACGAGCGCCGCGTCTGGGGTGTCTCCTACCATGGCGGCCGGCTCTACTATTCGGTCGGCGAAAAGTCGGAAATCTGGTCGGTGGGCATCGCCCGCGACGGCAGTTTTGCCGGTGACCCGCGCTGGGAACTGACGGTCAGGGCCGACAAGGACTACGCCGTCACCGACATCGCCTTCGACAATAGCGGCTTCATGTACCTGGCCCAGCGCGGTCCGGTCGAGAACCGTTACGATTACAGCCAGTTCGCCGATTCCGGTAAAGGCGAGGTCATCCGCTATTTCCGGGAGAACCCGGACGATCCGGAAACGGAATCGGTCTGGGTCGAAGTGCCGCAGGAATATGCGGTCGGCTTCCCCCAAGGCAACCGGCAGTCGGCCGGCGGCCTCGACCTGCAATATGGCTATGACGCCGACGGCAATCTCGACAGCTCCGTCTGCACGCAGACGCTGGTCAACACGGGCGACAAGCTGCGCGACAATCCTTCACTCGCCGAACAGCTCGCAGCCGGCGGGCCGCTGGCCGTACACGGTGTGCAGATCACGCCGAAAGAGCTGGTCAAGCCGGCCAATGTGCCGCCCTTCGGCTCATGGTTCGTCGACTTCGACGGTTATTTCGAAGACCCGGAGGTCGAGGGCCATGTCGGCGATGTTGCCGTCTGGCACCCTTGCGAGGGCCGCGCCGGCTATTACGAGGAAATCCCGGGCGGCTACCTGCCCCCCTTCTACCCGCCGGATTTCCCACCACCCGGCAACCTGCCTCCATGTCTCGACGTCGACGACGTCCAGTATTACTGCACGCCTTCCGGCCTCGAGGCCGATCTCTATCTCCATGACCATGCCGGCTTCGGCGGCGATTCGATCAAGGTCCAGTCCAGGACGCCAGGCGTCGGGGTGACATCATCCCAGTCGCATGCGCCCGGCAAGCCTTACACGATCGACATCACCGGCCACTATCCGGGCGACACAGTCGATGTCGGGCTCTGCTTCTACAGGAAGTCCGACAAGGACAAGGGTGGCTATTACCCTTGCTGCAAGATGACTTTGCCGCTCAGAACCCCAGCCGCCAGCTGCGAACGTTGAGGAGGGGAAGATGAAAAATCTCGCACTCTCCCCGCTCGCAACGAACGCCCAAACAACCGTCATGGAGACGATCATGAAACCCCTGTCATACGCCAGGCGCGGCGCGCGCTGGCTGATGGCGGCCGGTATCGCGGTCGCCATGTTCACCCCGGTGCAAGGCTTTGCAGAAGACGCTGCCTCGATCACCCCGGAGCTGAAGCTCGATCTCGACAGTTCGCGCGTCGTCACTCCGAGGCCTGACCAGGTGGTGCCTTTCTTCACCAAGACAGGCACTCAAAGAGGCTGCGATTACGTCGTCTACTCGCTGAGCTTCGGCTTGCGCGGCGATCCGCAGGGCCTTGTCGACCCGAGCCTCGAGGCCAGGCTGAAGAAGGTCAGGATCGACTTCAAGGACCAGCTTCCGCACGGCCTTGCGATCATCAACGTCAACGTGTCCGGCGACGGCACGGATTCGTCCGGCGGACCACTGCCGGGTGCAACGATCAGCACTTCGGCAAATCCGAACGATACTGCCACGGTTTCCGACTTCCGCATCTCCACGTCCGATCTCGACGGCGTCGGCGCTGCCAACGAGCGTGTGATCAACTTCGCGATCACGGCCAAGATCGATCGTGCGGCATTTCCCGCGCCGACGATCGTCGACAACCAGGGCATGATCAAGGTGACGGCCGGACCGGGCACCGGGACCATCATCCCGTCGCAGGATCCGGGCAAGCCCGACGACGGTGACTTCAAGACCGGCGTGAAGACCTCGATCAAGATCGACGTCACCAAGTGCAATCCGCCACCGCCACCTCCGGGCAAGGAATGCTTCAAGGTGGAACGCGGCACGGTCGACTGCGTGCCCGGCGGCGGCGCCTTCATCTACCACATGCCGGTCGGCCCGGAGATGGGCGGCAAGTGGGTGCAGGTGTCGACGAGCACGCCCGGCATCAATATCATCCCCGATACCCAATTGGTGCCGGCGGGCGGCGGTGTGCTCAACTGGAAGATCGTCGGTGCCTCGCCCGGCGACGTCATCCACCTCATCGTCACCGGCATCGAAACCTATGCCGGTCCGAAGGAAGGCTGGGGCCTGTGCTGCACGCAGACGATCGACATCGTCATCCCGCGTGACCAGAGGTGCCCGCCCAGGGACAAGGAGCCGGACCTCAAGGTCGAGAAACGCGCCGACGTGACGCGTTGCACGATGGGCGGCGGCTGCGACTTCACCATCAGGGTCACCAATGTCGGCACCGGTGCCTACCACGGCAAGATCGTGCTCGACGAGGTGACGCTGCCGGCCGGCTCGACGCTCGATTCAGGGCCAAATCCACCCTGGGTCTGCGTACCCGGAACCACCCCGATGACCTGCACACATCCGGTGACCACGCTCAATCCGGGGGCCTCCGTCGACCTCAAGCTCGGCTTCAAGCCGGCCGGAGGCTGGCAAGGCGGTGCTTTACGCAACTGCGCCACCTACAATTATGGCGCCAGCGGCAAGCCGCTGTTCGGCAGCCAGTCGAACGATCGCGGCTGTGCCTCGATCCCGATCTGCCGGCGCGGCGACCGTGACCGCGACTGCCGGCCGCCGGTGGAGAAGAAGGTCGACCTGATCCTGAAGAAGCGTGCCCGCGTCCCGGTCTGCTCGGCCGACGGCATCTGCACCTTCGTGATCGACATCATCAACAACGGCACATCGACCTATAACGGACCGCTGACGGTGATCGACAGCTATCCGGGCGGCGCGCCGTCGTCCTCGACCTTCGGCCCGAACCCGCCCTGGACATGCGGACCGAACGGCCCCGGCCAGTTCCGTTGCGACAATGCCGGCATCTCGCTGCCTGCGGGCGCCTCGACGCCGATCTTCGTGAAGGCGGTCATGCCGGCCGGCTACCAGTCGGACACTGTCGAGAATTGCGCTGAGGTGAAGCCCATCCCCGGTGAAAACGACCTCACCAACAACAAGGCCTGCGCCAAGGAACGCTTCCGTCATCCCAATGGCGGCAAGCCGACCCTGCGCATCACCAAGGTGTGCAACGGCTCGCTCGCCGGTGCCGCGGTCGTCTCTTGCCGCATCACCGTCATCAGCCTTGGCACCGCTGCCCCCACCGGTCCGGTACGGGTCAACGATGCCGCCACGCTGGTGGCCGGCGGCGCGCCCGTCCAGATCCAGACCGTCACCCCCGACGGCGCGGAATGGGCGTGCGGACCGGTTCCGGCCAATGCGCTGTCGTGCCAGATTCCCGGTGCCGTCATGACACCTGGAACCAGCCGCCACTTCGACGTGACGGTCTCGGCGAATGGCGCGTTCGAAAACTGCGCGCGCGGCTCCTATGGGCCTGCGCCGGGCGACGACGTCGTCTATCCCTTTGGCCAGGCCTGCGCCAAGGGCGGCGGTTCTTCGACCATCCGTGTCGAAAAGACCGGCGACCGCGAATGCAGGCTCGGCCAACCCTGCTCGTTCGAGATCACCATCATCAATGACGGAGCGACCGCCTTCTCCGGGCCGGTCCGCATCGGCGATGCGATCGGCGTGGAGGGGCTCGGCAGGCTGGAAGGCGTTGAGATCACCTCGATCGATCCGCCCTTCGGCTGCTCGCCGGAACCGGCAACCTTGCCTGCGTCCTGCATTGCCAACCTGACGCTCGGCGCCGGCGAAAGCCGGGTACACCATGTCACCGTGGTCATTCCCGACGACGGCCGCCTGGCCAATCTGCAGGGCAATGTCAGCGGCCAGAATTGCGTCGGCGTGCTGTCTCCCGACACACGGGTGCAGGGCGGTGGCGACGTGCTTGGCGGCGATCAGACCAATGTGCAGGGCGATCGCGGCAAGGCCTATGCCTGCCATCCCTTCACCATTAGCCAGGAGACGAGGAAGGAATGCTCGCAAGGCTTCGTCATGAACGATGCCGGCCGCTGCGTTTGCCCCGAAGGCACCACCTACCGCAACGGCCAGTGCTCGCCGGGCGGTGGTATCGTGCCGAAGCCGGAACAGCCGAAACGCTGTGTGCTGCTCGAGGGCCAGATCCGCACCGAGGACGGACGCTGCGTCTGCCCACGCGGAACCGGGCTCGAGAACGGCAGGTGCGTCAGGACCGACAAGCCCGAGCAGTGCACTATCCGTGGCCAGGTCCACAATGCGGATGGCGATTGTGTTTGCCCCAGGGGAACCGAGATCAGGGGCAATGCCTGCCGCCCGATCCAGCCAAAGCCGGAGCAGTGCACGATCCGTGGCCAGGTCCACGATGCCGATGGAGACTGTGTCTGCCCGCGAGGGACCGAGGTGCGCAATGGCGCCTGCCGTCCGATCCGGCCGAAGCCTGAGCAGTGCATCATCCGTGGCCAGGTCCACGACGCGGACGGAGACTGCGTCTGCCCGCAAGGCAACGAGGTCAGAAACGGCGCCTGCCGCCCGATCCGGCCAAGGCCTGACCAGTGCACCATCCGTGGCCAGGTCCACGACGCCGACGGCAATTGTGTCTGCCCGAGGGGTACCGAGGTGCGGGGCAATGCCTGCCGGCGCAAGCAGCCGACGCAGGAGCAGTGCGACGTACGCGGCCAGGTCCACAACAAGCGCGGCGAATGTGTCTGCCCGCGCGGCACCGAGGTGATCAACGGCGCATGCCGCAGGCAGGAGGTGGAATGCGCACCGGGCTCGCAGATGATCGATGGCCAGTGCCAGCCGATCATCAGGAGGCGCTGCCCGGAAGGCACGATCGGGCGCTACCCGAACTGCCGGGCGGTCCGCGGACAACCGTCGCTGGAGCTGAACCCCGGCCTGCTGCTGCAGCAGGTGCTGCCACGGCGCAGGCCGCAGGTCGAACAGCGGCAGGACCAGGTTCCAGACAGAATCCTGAAGCTCCAGCAGCAATAACCACCTGCTCGACACGAGACCAGAAACCCCGCCGGAGCAATCCGGCGGGTTTTTCTTCGCGGCTGTGGGGACAAGCGGGAATTGGCCGCAGCATGATCGCGGATAACGGCACGCGTCCCAGCCTGCGCATCGACCGCGCCTGCACCCTCGACAAGTCGGCTGCGGCGCATTAGGCAGTCGATAGGGTGGCCAACGAGAAGGACACTCGGAAAGGCCGCATCCATGAGCAGAAAGACCCTGATTGCACCATCGGTGCTGGCATCGGATTTTTCCAAACTCGGCGATGAGGTCGAAGCGGTAGCGGCAGCCGGCGCCGACTGGATACATCTCGATGTTATGGACGGGCATTTCGTGCCCAACATCACCTTTGGCCCGCCAGTGATCAAGGCGATCCGCAACCGCACCAAGGCCTTCTTCGACTGCCATCTGATGATTGCCCCGGCCGACCCCTATCTGGCCGCTTTCGCCGAGGCCGGCTGCGACGGTTTGACCGTCCATGCCGAGGCCGGCCCGCATCTTGACCGCTCGCTGCAGACCATCAGGAATCTTGGCAAGAAGGCCGGTGTGTCGCTCAATCCGGCGACGCCGGAAAGCGTGGTCGAATACGTGCTCGACCGGCTCGACCTGATCCTGATCATGACCGTCAATCCGGGCTTCGGCGGCCAGGCCTTCATCCCAGCGATCGTCGACAAGGTGAAGCGGGTCAAGGCCCTCATCGGAGGCCGGCCAATCCGAATCGAGATCGACGGCGGTGTTTCAGCCGAAACCGCGCCGCTGGTCACCGCTGCCGGCGCCGACGTGCTGGTGGCGGGCGCCGCCATCTTCAAAGGCGGCAGCGTCGAGGCTTATCGGCAGAACATCCAGGCGATCAGGACGGCAGCCGATAAGGCAGCCGATTGACCAGCAGTGTTCCCGCGTCAGCCCTGCATGCCGGCTAAGGTTCTGGTGCCGGGCGGGTTTGTGAAGCTTTTGGGGCAACGGCATCGGATGTGAGCGATTGCCTGATTCGGTTTTCAGCTCCGTCGTCTATGCCCAAAGCAGACAGTTGATCTCGCACGAATACAAAAGAACAAAAAGAACAGGTTCTCCTGCGTGCATACAAAACATGTTAAGTGCCCGCAGGTTGTGAAAAAGCGCGGAATTACAGCATTGAACTCCGAAATGCCGCATATTCCTTTGTGCTAAAGTACAATAACGTGATCTTCTGCTTGAGCAGGCGAATCTTCGCGCTGTATGGTACAAGTACGAGAAGGCGAATGCTTTCGGACTCGAATCGCCCGGGACAAGTCCTGGGGACAAGGAGTCGCTTTGACATACGGAGCTGCCAATCTGAACGACGACGCTGCCGGACCGAAGAGCACGCTTGCCACTACGGTCTATCAGCAATTGCGGGACGATCTTCTCGGCGGTGTCCTTGAAGCCGAGAGCAAGCTGCGGGTCGAGTGGGTGGTCTCCAAATATGGAGCCGGCGCCTCGCCTGTCCGCGAAGCCCTCAATCGCCTCGCCTCGGAAGGGCTTCTCGGCCGGCACGACCAGCGCGGCTTCTTCATCATGCCGGTCAGCGCCTCGGAACTCGAGGAGCTGACGCGCACCCGCTGCTGGCTCGAGGAGCGAGCGCTTCGCGAATCCATCACCCACCGCACCGCCGAATGGGAAGAACAGCTCGTGCTGGCGCTGCATCGCCTGGGACGCGCGTCACGTCTGGCACCGCAGAATCTCTTCTCGCTCAATCCCGATTGGGAGAGGCTGCATCGCATCTTCCACAGGGTGCTGATTTCGGCCTGCCGGTCGCAATGGCTGGTGGGCTTTTGCGACCAGCTCTCCGATCACGCCTATCGCTACCGGCAAATGGCCAATGATGGCGAAGGCGTCCAGCGCGACGATTTCGGCGAGCATCGTCTGATCGCCGAATGTGCCCTCGACGGCAATGCCGACGGTGCCGTCGAGGCCCTGCTCAACCACTACCGGTTGACTGCGGCCATGTGCATGAAGCGCTTCGAGCAGGACGAGGAAACGAAAGAAATCGCCGGCAAACGCGCTCGGCGATAGCAGTCGTTTCCTGGCGGGTCTCTTGTGCTCGTTTCTTGCACGCAACCTGCGTCGGCGCGGCCGGCGTGAACCGCTGTCGGCGGGCTTGACGGCGCGGCCAAGAACCGCGAACTCTCGCCGCCGAGGCATGCCGCGACAGGCGCATGCTCAGCGCCGCAGCACCCCAGGGAAGTCTTCATGAGCAATCATCTGTTCGATGCGTTCCGGTCCCGGATGCCGGCGCCAGCGCGCTTGCTGATGGAAACCGATGATGGCCGCTCGATCACCTATGGCGATATGCTGGCCCGCTCGGCGCAGCTTGCGCATGCGCTCCTGCAACTGGATGTCGAGCCCGGTGACCGCGTTGCCGTGCAGGTCGAGAAGAGCCCGGAAGCGGTCATGCTCTATCTCGCCTGCCTGCGCGCCGGCGCCGTCTTCCTGCCGCTCAACACCGCCTACACGCTGGCTGAGCTGGAGTATTTCTTCGGCGACGCGGAACCACGCCTGGTCGTCTGCGATCCGGCAAGAGCGGCCGACATCGGCGCGCTGGCGGAAAAGACGGGCGCCGTCACCGTCACGCTCGGCCGCGATGGCCGGGGATCGCTGACCGAGCAGGCCTCGCGGCTGCCGACGGATTTTCATGACGTGGCGCGCGGGCCGGATGACCTCGCGGCAATCCTCTACACGTCGGGAACCACCGGTCGTTCGAAAGGCGCCATGCTCAGCCACGAGAACCTTGCTTCGAACGCGCGCGTGCTGGTCGAGCACTGGCGTTTCACCGGAGACGACGTGCTGATCCACGCATTGCCGATCTTCCACACGCACGGCCTGTTCGTCGCCACCAACGTCGTCCTGATGGCCGGCGCCTCGATGCTGTTCGAGCAGAAGTTCGATCCGGCCCGCATCGTCTCGCTGCTGCCGCGTGCCACGGCCTTGATGGGGGTGCCGACCTTCTACGTGCGCCTGCTGCAGGATGAGGGGCTGGACCATGAGGCGGCGAAAAACATCCGTGTGTTCATTTCCGGGTCGGCTCCGCTGCTGGCCGAGACGCACAAGGCCTGGCGCGAGCGCACCGGCCACGCGATCCTCGAACGCTACGGCATGACCGAGACCAACATGAACACCTCGAACCCCTATGAGGGCGAGCGGCGCGCCGGCACCGTCGGTTTGCCCTTGCCCGGCGTCACGCTTCGCATCGCCGATCCAGACAGTGGCGCAGCGCTTGCGCAGGGCGAGGTCGGCATGATCGAGGTGAAGGGCCCAAACGTCTTCGGCGGCTATTGGCGCATGCCGGAGAAGACCAAGGCGGAATTCCGCGCCGGCGGTTTTTTCATCACCGGCGATCTCGGCACGATCGACGCCGACGGTTACGTCCACATCGTCGGCCGCGGCAAGGACCTGATCATATCGGGCGGCTACAATATCTATCCGAAGGAACTCGAAAGCGAGATCGATGCGCTCGACGGGGTTAGCGAAAGCGCCGTCATCGGCGTTGCCCATCCGGATTTCGGCGAAGGCGTCACCGCCATCGTCGTGCGGGCGCCGTCTTCGCGGATCACCGGCGCCGAAATTCTCGGTGCCATCGCCGGACGGGTGGCGAAATACAAGCATCCGAAGCGGGTGATCTTCGTCGATGAACTGCCGCGCAACACCATGGGCAAGGTACAGAAGAACCTGCTGCGCGACACCTACAAGGACATATACGCATCATAGTTGCGCGGTGCCCGGGGCAGCGGCGCCTTACTCCTTGCGCGCCCTTTCGACCCGACTGCCGGAGCCCCACAAGGCGCGCTTCAGCAGGTTGCGCTTGCGCGGCACGAGGTTGATGTCGCTGACAAGCTTGGCGCCGCCCTCCCGCCGTTCGAGGGTGATCTTGCGGCTGTGGAAGGCTTCCAGCTCGGCACGGTGCGCCACGCTGATGATGGTGACATCGGGCAATTCGCGGATCACCGTCGCCATCATGGCGTCCTGGCTCTTCTCGTCGAGCGCCGAGGTTGCTTCATCCAGCACGACGATATCGGGGCGGTGCAGCAGCAGGCGCGCGAAAGCGAGACGCTGCTTTTCGCCGCCCGACAGCGTCTGGTCCCATGGCGCTTCTTCCTTGATCCTTTCGGCAAGATAGGCCAAGCCGACCTTGTCCAGGGCGGCCTTGATCTGTTTGATCGTCCACTTGTCCGCGGCCGCGGGATAGGCGACCGCGCGGCGAAGCGTGCCCGAGGGGATGTAGGGGCGTTGCGGCAGCATGAACAGTCGCCTGTCGGCATGAAAATTGACGCTGCCGCCGCCCCATGGCCACAGGCCGGCAACGGCCCGCACCAGCGTCGACTTGCCCGAGCCGGATTCGCCAGCCACCAGCACACGCTCGCCCGGTTCGATCGCAACCTCGGTTTCCTTGACCACGGAGGTGCCGTCGTCGAGCGTGACGGAGAGATCGTCGAGGCTGAGCATCGCACCGTCTTCGGTTTCGCCGTGCTGGATGCGTCCGAGCGCGTCGCTCTGCTCCGCACGCTCGAGCCCGTCGAGCGACATCATCAGCGAGGCGATGCGTCGCGCCGAGGCGTTCCAGTCGGCAAGACGCGGGTAGTTGTCGACCAGCCATCCGAACGCGCCCTGCACGATGGCGAAGGCGGAGGCAGCCTGCATCACCTGTCCGAGCGACATCGAGCCTTCGAGGAATTTCGGCGCGCAAAGCAGGACCGGCACGACCGGCGCAAACAGGCTCGACCCCTGCGACACCAGCGCCGTGCGCATGTGCTGGCCCGTCAGCAGCGCCCATTGCCTGAGCACATGACCGAAATTCCTGTCGATGCCGCTGCGCTCCTCCTCCTCGCCGCCGAGCAATGCGATGCTCTCGCCGTTTTCGCGTACCCGCGTCAGCGTGTAGCGGAATTCGGCTTCCGCCTGGTTCTTCTGCTCGGAGAGGCGGACGAAATGCCGGCCGATGACCACCATCGACGTGGAGGTGATGGCGGCATAGATGACTGCGGTGATGACGAGGAAGCCGGGAATGGTCAGGTTTTCGCCACCGATCGGCAAAGTGAGCGCGCCGCCGATCGTCCACAGCACCACGATGAAGGTCGAGGCCGACAGGAACGCATTGAGGACGCCGGAGATGAAATCGACCGGTGACTCGGTGGCGATCCGCAGATCCTCCGTGAGGCGGGCTTCGGGGTTCGAGTGGTCGCCGGCGACGAGATTCAACTGGTAGTAGCGGCCATTGGCAAGCCAGCGTGCGATGACGGCGGTGGTCAGCCAGGAACGCCAGCGGCGCTGGATCGTCATGCGCAGATAGACCTGCGCGACCACAAGGCCCGCGCTTCCAGCGACGAGCGGCAGGAATATGGCGCTAAGCACATAAACGGTGTGGACGTTGCGTTGCTCGATGGCGTCGAAGAAGGAGCGGTTCCAGACGTTGATCCCGTATTGAAAGCCGACATTGACGCAGATCAGGATCAACAGCCCGATCGTGAGCGGCCAGGCAAGCCCATCGCCCCGCCTGGCCCAGTAGCCGCGCCCGCTGATCCAGAAACGCCGCAGCAGGTATTTCCGGCGCGCCTGCTCGGCTTCTTCGGGCGTCAGTTGCGGATCCGGCTCGACAGCCTCCGGTGGCGGTCCCGGCTGGCCGTCGACCTCGGGGGCAGCTTCGGCAGTCGGCGGTTTTTTTTCGCGCAGATCCTCTTGGCGCGGCCTGTGGTCACGCGGCGCTTGCTGTCGCGGCTTCAAGGCACCGCGCGGTTTGATGCCGTCGGCCTGTTTCAATTTGGGTTTCGCCTCGGACATACGCTCCGACAACGACCTCAAAATCAAAAGGTTTCACGACGACAGCCGATATCAATGCGCAGTGCCGTAGCCGGCTCCAAAAACCTTTTCGCCGCCGATCCAGACGCCCTTCGGGTCGAGATCGTCCGACAGCGCGACAATATCCGCAGCCGTGCCGTTGGCGAATCGGCCAAGCCGGTGCGACTGGCCGATTGCTTGCGCCGGATAGAGCGAAGCCATGCGCAAGGCCTCGGAAAGCTCGACCCCGATGACGCGGTGGGTGAAACGAATGGCCGAGATCATGTCGAGATCGGCGCCCGCCAGCGTTCCGTCGCCGAGCCGCAGGCTGCCATGCCTGCGATAGACGGTACGGCCGTTGAGCGTGAACGACGTCATGTCGGTGCCGATTGTCGCCATGGCGTCGGTGACCAGAACGATCCTGGCCGGCCCCTGCTTGGCGCGCAGTGCGATCTTGATGGTGGCCGGATCGACATGGATGCCGTCGGCGATGAGACCGGCCGACAAGGCGCCGATGTCGATGGCGGCGCCCGCCAGGCCAGGCTCGCGATTGCCGATCTGGCTCATCGCATTGAACAGGTGGGTAACCATCGAGGCGCCCGCCGCGGCAAAGGCGCTGGCGGTGGCGTAGCCGGTGTCGGAATGGCCAAGGCTGACGATGACGCCGGCCTTAGTCAGCGCCGCGACGCGAGCCGGCTCGACGGATTCGGGCGCGATGGTGGTCAGCAGCACCGGCAGCTTTTGCCGCGCCGCGATCAGCATCGCCTGGTCGGCATCCGTCATCGGCCGGATCAGCGCCGGATCATGCGCGCCCTTGCGGGCGACCGACAAATGCGGGCCTTCGAGATGCAGCCCGAGAAAGCCAGGCACCTTCTGGCGCGCCGCCGCCTCGCCGGCGGCGACAGCGGCGGCCGTGATTGCAGGCGTGTCGGTGATCAGCGTCGGCAGCAGCGCCGTCGTGCCGAAGGGCGCGTGGGCGCGGCAGATGGTCTCGATGGAAGCGACATCGGGATGGTCGTTGAGCATGACGCCGCCGCCGCCATTGACCTGCAGGTCCACGAAGCCCGGCACCAGCAGGCCGTCACCGGCGTCGACGAGGGCGATGTCCGAGGGGACGGCGCCCGTGGGCAAAATGGCCTCGACGAGACCGTCGCGCACGACCAGCGCGTGGCCTTCATGCCAATCGTCGCCGTCGAAAATCCGGGCGCCAGTCAGGGCAAAGCGATTGCTCATACGGTCTCCGTCACCTTGCGAAGATTGCGCGGCGTGTCCGGGTCGAGACCGCGATGGCGGGCAAACGCCTCGACGAACATGTAGAAGGAGACGATCAGCGTCAGCGGATCGGTCAGTGGATGGCCTGTGGCGACATGCGGCAGGCGCACGGCGCGTTGGGCAAGTGCCGAGGTGACGAACACCGGCGCGCCCTTGGCCGCCAGGCTGTCGGCGGCCTCGGCAATCGACGGTTCGGACGCGTCGCGCGCGGCCAGCGCCAGCACCGGAAAATCAGGGCCGACCAGCGCCAGCGGGCCGTGCATGACCTCGGCGGCGCTGTAGGCTTCCGCATGCATGCCGCAGGTCTCCTTGAATTTCAGCGCAGCCTCATTGGCCATCGCCGCCGACGGTCCGCGGCCGAGGATGAACAACGACTTCTGCTTCTCGATCGTCTCAGAGATCACGCTCATCCAGTCGCAGGCGATCGCCTTGCCGAAATGCTCCGGCAGGCGGGCAAGCGCCGCCAGCAGCGCATCGTCGCCGGTGGCATGCGCCATCAGAGCGAGGCCGGCGACGGCCGAATTGATGAAGGTCTTGGTCGCCGCGACGCTGCGCTCGGGGCCGGCCAGGATGTCGATCGCATAGTCCGAGGCACGCGCCAGCGGCGAATCGGCGGTGTTGGTGATGGCGACGGTCAGCGCGCCTCCCGCCCGCGCGGTTTCGGCCATGGCGACGATGTCGGGGCTCTTGCCCGACTGCGAGATCGCCAGACAGGCCGAGCCGGCGAGCCTGAGCTTGCGGCCATAGATCGAGGCGATCGACGGCCCGACCGATGCGACGGCCAGGCCCGCGGTCAGCTCGACGGCGTATTTCATGAAGGTGGCGGCATGGTCGGACGAGCCGCGCGCCACGGTGACGACGAACTGCGGGTCGCGTTCACGGATGCCGCGCCCGGCTTCGGTCAGCACGGCGCCGGAGCCGTCGAGCAGGCGGGCGACGGCCTGCGGGACCTCCTCGATCTCGCGCCGCATATGGGTCATCTCTGTCGACATGGTCGGCTCTGTCGTGCTCATGGTCGGCCCTCTTCGCTCGGCCCTGTCAGCCGCAGTTCGGCGACGAAATCATAGGCGTCGCCCCGGTAGATAGAGCGGGTGAATTCGATCACCTTGCCGCTCGCCAGATAGGAAATGCGTTCGATGTGCAGGCCGGCAATGCCTGGCGGCACCTCGAGCAGGCGCGCGTCGCTGTCGCCGAGATTGGCGGCGGAAATGCGCTGCACCGCCCGCACCGGCCGATTGCCGGTCAATTCCAGCGCGGCATAGAGCGAGGAGCCTATGTCGGCCGGGTCGGGCAACACGCTGGCCGACAGCGAGGCCCGCTCGATCGCCAGCGGCGTGTCGTTGGCAATGCGCAGGCGCGCCACGCGCGCCACCAGTTCGTTCGACGACAGGCCGAGCACCATCATTTCGTCGGGCGAAGGTGCGTAAAGGCCGCGGTCGAGCCATGCCGAACGCACCACCATGCCGCGCCGCGCCATGTCCTCGGTAAACGAGGTCAGCCGCGACAGCGACTGTTCGACACGCTCCATGCGCGGCGCCACGAAGGTGCCGGAGCCGTGGCGCTGCACCAGGATGCCGCCCTTGACCAGGTCCTGCACCGCCTTGCGCACGGTGACCCGCGAAATATCGGCCTTGGTGGCGATGTCGCGCTCGGAGGGCAGCGCGTCGCCCGGCCCGATCAGGCCGCGGTTGACCGCGTCCTCGATGCTCTTGCGCAGCTGCAGATAAAGCGGCGCGCCGCTTTGCGCCTGATGTTTCAGCGTGGCGAAGATCTGGTCGGCGGCCTCGCTCATCGAGTTGCCTTCGCGTGTCCGGCGAAAAGGCGAACCGCCATCTGCACCGCGCCGCCCAGCGCGTCGTCGAGCGGCGGCTTCAGCAGCGCCCGGTAGCGGGCAGACAGGCGCGGCGCGTAGAGCGGCGCCAGCCCGCCGAGGAGGCACAGCGGCGCGTCGTCGGCGAGATCGAGCGCGCCGAGCGAGGCTTCGACATCGGCAACCACCCTGTCGAGGATCCAGTTGGCGACGCTGTCGCCCTTCTCGGCGTGTTCGAACACCTTGGGTGCGAAGCCGCCGAAATCGCCGGGCTTGGCATTGGTGGTGAATTCGACGACATCCTCCGGGTTGTTGCGGAAGACGGCCAGCATGCTCTGCGTCAGCGGCGAGCCCGCGCGGACGCCGTCATAGGCAAGCAGTGTCTGTTCGAGCAGGTCGCGGCCGATACGGGCGCCGCTGCCCTGGTCGCCAACCTGGAAGCCCCAGCCGCCGATGGCGCGCGATTTGCCTTGTCTGCGCGCCATATAGGCGGTGCCGGTGCCGAGGATCGCCATGGCGCCGTCACCGGCGCCGACAGCGCCTTCCAGCGCGATTTCGGCGTCGGTCTCGACGCGGCTGATGCTGAATGGCAGGATCGCCTCGAGCTGCTGCCGGTAGGTGCCGACATTGGCGCCGGCAAGGCCGAGAATTGCGGGCGTTCGCGGGATCAGTTCCGGATCCTGCCCGGCGACGAGGAACGCCTGCCTGGCGGCCTCGACGATGTTCGAGCGGGCGCCGGTCAGGTCGGTGCGGATGTTGGCGGCGCCGCTTTTGGCGCGGCCGATCACCGTGCCGTCCGCCGTTGCCAGGGCGGCCCTGCAGCTGGTGCCGCCGCCATCGATTCCGAGCACGAAATTCACGTTGATTTCTCCTCCGGGCGGATAATACCAATAAAATACCAATAGCCAAGGATTAATTTCCGTTTCAAAAAGTTTAAGCCGTATTTTATTGAAGAATCTGCCTATTTCGGCGGCTCAGCGATTTCCGGCCCGCGAATTCGTTAATGCGTGTGGACAAGTGGTATTTTTTTGGTATTGTTCTGGTATTGGAGGAACCGGGATGGCCGAAACGCGCACCGAAGCGCTTCACAAAAATGCCGAGGGGCTGGATATCCAGCCTCCGGACGCCATCCTTTCCTATTTGGCCGATGCGCAGATCGAAGCCGCCAAGGTGGTGCGCCATGCCATTCCATCCATCGCCAGGGCCGCCGAGATCATCGCCGGCAGGCTGAAGAGCGGGGGCAAGCTTGCCTACGCCGCGGCCGGCAGCTCAGGCCTGATGGCACTGGCCGATGCGCTGGAGCTGCCGGGCACCTTCGGCATTCACCGCGACCGCATCGCCATCCTGATCGCCGGCGGCGACGACGCTTTCCGCACGCTGGCCGGCGGGCCGGAAGACGATACCGAGGAAGCCGCGGCAGCGGTCGCCGAGGCCGGCCTCGGCAAGGGCGACTGCCTGATCGCCATTTCCGCCAGCGGCACGACGCCCTATGCCGTGCGGGCCATCGAGGAGGCTGCCCGCCGCGGCGCTGCCACCATCGGCATCGCCAACAACAGGGACTCTGCGCTGCTGCGCCAGGCACAAACCGCCATCCTGCTCGAAACGCCGCCGGAACTGATCGCCGGCTCCACGCGCATGGGCGCCGGCACTGCCCAGAAGATCGCGCTCAACATGCTGTCGACGCTGACCGCCATCCATCTCGGCCATGAGATTGACCATGTAGCCGTCATGCACATGGCCGACAACATCAAGCTGCGCGACCGCGCGGCGCGTAT
>NZ_RZQP01000073.1:0-26946 GCF_003998165.1 Mesorhizobium sp. M7A.F.Ca.US.007.01.2.1
GGCCACGACCCGCAGGAAGCCGCGCGCCGTGCGCATCGTGTCGCCGCCGCCGTGGTGCAAGTGCGCGGCGCGCTGGCGCCGTTCGAGACGCTGCGGGCGGCTTTCGAAGGCTAAGGTCGGAAAAACTAGGGCAGGCGGAACCTGTATTCCGTGACGTGGTGGTAGATCGCGCCCGGCCACAGCGTTGCTTGCGGGAAATAAGGCCGGTTCGGCGCGTCCGGCCAAATCTGCGGCTCCAGGCAGAAGCCGCAAAAGGCCTTGTAGTTCCGCCCTTCCAGCCCGGTGCGCGGCGTCACATACTGGCCGGTATAGAGCTGGACGCCGGGCTCGGTGGTCCAGACCTCCATCTCGACACCGGAACTGGCGCCTTGCGTCCATGCCGCCTGCTTGAGCGGCCCGCGTGCCGAAGCAAGGCAGAAATTCTGGTCGTAGGGCAGTTGATCACCCTCGGTTTCCATGCGCAGCGGCCGCGCCTGGCGGAAATCGAATGGCGTGCCGTCAACCGGCTTGACCACGCCTGTGGGGATCATGTCGCCATCGACCGGCAGGTAGGCGCCGGCATTCAGCATCATCCTGTGGTCGAGAATGTCGCCTGCGCCGCCATCATCCAGGTTGAAATAGGAATGCTGGGTGAGATTGCACAGCGTCGGCTCCTCGCAGGTGGCGGTCAGCTCGACGCTGAGCGTGCCGGGGATCTTCAGCCGGTAGGTGCAGGTGACGTCGAGCGCGCCGGGAAAACCCATCGTGCCGTCGGGATCGTGCAGCGTCAGCGTGACGAAATCCCTGCCATGCAAGGAAACCGTCCACGGCCGGTGGGAGTAACCTTGCGAGCCGCCATGCAGCGTATGCTTGTCGAGGAAGTTTTGCTCGGTCTGGTAGCGGCTGCCGCCAATGGTGAAGCGGCCGTCGCGGATGCGGTTGGCATAGCGGCCGACGACCGCACCGAAGAAGGCCGTATCCGTCTCGTAGCCTTCCAGACTGTCATAGCCGAGCACCAGCGGAGCATCGTGCCCGGTCAGGCGCAAATCCTGGATGATCGCGCCCAGACCGATGATGTTGGCTGTGATGCCGCCGCCCCTGATCGTGAAGCGACGCACCTGCTCGCCAGCCTGCGTCGTGCCGAAAACCTCGCCGTCCTTCATCGCCATGCCCGTAAATGCCAGTTGATCCAGAAGACTTCGGCTGGTTTTTCCATGAGAGATGGGCAGGCCATCGGCCTCCCCATCCCAGGGATAGCCTATCAGAGGCCGAGGCCGCCGATGCAGACATATTTGGTGTCGAGATAATCCTCGATGCCCTGATGCCCGCCTTCCTTGCCGAGGCCGGATTCCTTGACGCCGCCGAACGGCGCCTCCGGCGTGGTGATGAGGCCTTCATTGACCCCGACCATGCCGTATTTCAGCCCTTCCATCACTCGGAAGGCGCGGCCGAGGTCACCGGTGTAGAAGTAGCAGGCAAGGCCGAATTCGGTGTCGTTGGCGAGGGCGACGGCTTCCTCTTCGGTCTCGAACTTGAACACCGGTGCGACCGGGCCAAAGATCTCTTCCTTCATGAAGCGCATCTTGGGTGTCGCGTTGGCGATGACCGTCGGCTGGAAGAACGAACCGCCGAGCGCATGGCGCTTGCCGCCGGCAACGATCTTGCCGCCCTTTGATGTGGCGTCGGCGATCAGTTCCTCGACCTTCTCGACCGCCTTCTCGTCGATCAGCGGCCCCTGCTGCACGCCGTCCTCGAGGCCGGAGCCGACCTTCAGCGCGTTGCTGGCGGCAGCGAGCTTCTCGACGAACTTGTCATAGACACCTGCCTGGACAAGGAAGCGGTTGGTGCAAACGCAGGTCTGGCCGGAATTGCGGTACTTGGCGGTGATGGCGCCGGCGACGGCACGCTCGAGGTCGGCGTCGTCGAAAACGATGAACGGCGCGTTGCCGCCGAGTTCCATCGACACCTTCTTGACGGTGACCGACGACTTCTGGATGAGAAGCTTGCCGACCTCGGTCGAGCCGGTGAAAGTGATCTTCGACACCAGCGGATTGGCGCAGATCTCGTCGCCGATCTCGCTGGCCGAACCGGTCAGGATGTTGACGACGCCCTTGGGGAAACCGACTTCCTCTGCGAGCGCGCCCCAGGCGAGACCCGAATACGGCGTCTGCGACGCAGGCTTGACCACGGCGGTGCAGCCGGCGGCGAGCGCCGGGCCGAGCTTGCGGGCCAGCATCGAGGACGGAAAATTCCACGGCGTGATGGCGGCGATGACGCCAACCGGCTCCTTGGTCACCAGGATGCGGCGGTCCGCCCATGGCGAGGGCACGACGTCGCCATAGGTGCGGCGACCTTCCTCGGCGAACCACAATATGTAGGACGCGGCCGAGCCGATCTCCCCCTTCGATTCGAACAGCGACTTGCCCTGCTCGATGGTCAGCAGTTCGGCCAGTACGTCCTGATTGTCCATCATCGCGTCGTGCAGCTTGCGCAGCAGCTTCGAGCGCTCGAGCGCGGTCGTCTTGCGCCAGGTCTTGAAAGCTTCCGCGGCGGCTTCGATGGCGCGGCGGGTCTCGGCCTTGCCCGACTTCGGCACGGTGCCGATCTTGAGACCGGTGGCAGGGTTGTTGACGTCGACCGTCTGGCCGCTGTCGGCCTGCACCCATTCGCCATTGATGAGATTGGCCTGCCGCATGAAATGGCTGGTTTTCTGAAGCATGCTATCCTCCGTTCGGCGCCCTGACGGGCGGGTCTGTGAAATCTTCGGTGCGCGTGCGCCATGGACTGAGGCCGGCACGCCGGAGCCACTGCTCTTTACCGAGGGCAAGGCACGCAAGCAATCGCAAGATGGCATATAGGGCTTGGGCCAGAGCGAGACGAGAGCAGGCTGACGTGCTTACACCGATGCCTTACCCGAAAACGTACAAGACAACAGTCAGCCAGAACGCGGTGGTGACGGCGGCGCAGGCCGTGGCGAGGGTCATCTGGTTCGACGCCAGCGCCTGGCCGGTGTTGAACTGCACCGCGATCAGATAGGAATTGACGCCGGATGGCATCGCGGCCACCATCACCGCCACCTTGGCCGTCAAGGGCGGCATGCCGAGCAACCAGACGAAGACCAGCACCAGCGCCGGCATCAGGAACAGCTTCAGCACCGAAAGCGCCAACGCCGGCCGGACATTGCCCGATATGCCGAAACGGCGCAGGCTGAGCCCCATGGCGAACAGCGCCACTGGCCCGGCAGTGCCAGCCAGCGTATCGACCAGCCGCGTGGCAAGGTTCGGCAGCGGCGCGCCGGTTAGGCGCCAGGCCAGCCCGGCCAGGATACCGATGATCAGGGGATTGGTGAACAGTCTTCTCAGAAAGCTCTGGACGATGCGCAGCGGGTGTACGGGCTCACTGCCACCGCGGCCAAATATCTCGAACATGATGATCGAAGCCATCATCATGGTCGGCAGATGCACGGAAACGAGCAGCGACAGCACTTCGAATCCCCTCGACCCGAATACGCCGAGAACGAAGGGAATGCCCAGCAGCACCACATTCGAGAAGGACGACGACACTCCACCGACGATGCCTGCGCGTGCGTCCCGCCCGAAGATCCGCGTCGTCACCAGATGGCCGGCAGCCCATGTCATTGCAACCGCCGTGAAGTAAGCGCCCCACAGCGGCCAAGGCGCCACGCCATGGAAGTCGGACTTCACCATCGTCTGGAACAGCAGCAGCGGCATCGCCACGTTGATGGCAAATTCCGAAATCCCCTCGCCGCTCGCCGGCTTCAGATAGCCGGTGAGCCCGGCGAGGTAGCCGAGCGCGACAAGGCTGAAGACGAAAAGAACGGTTTCGGTGAGCGGAGACATTTTTACCGTGAGGGGCGGGTTCCCCGTGATAGGCGAGCCAGGACCGCGACGCAATCGCGCCTGAATTTGATCATCGTCGGCTGGCAGCGTTATAGAGGGCTTGGATCATCAGGGCGGACACGAACGACAAATGGCCTTTGTCCGACTCTCGAACCTCAGTCTTTTGCAGCGGGCATGGCTGACGGCTTTCGTCGCCGCACTGCTTTGTCTTGCCGCGACCGCGCTTGCAGTTGCCGAGACGAAAAGCGACGCGCGCAGCGTCACCGATCGAGGCCGCATTCACGGCGACGCTGAAGGTATTCACCAGGGAAGCCTTCCGATGCAATGGCCTTCGCGCAGAACAATCTCGGGGATGTCAGCTGGAACCGGGCCAGCTATGGCGGCGGCAAGGCCGAATATCAAAAGGCGATCGGATTCTTCGAGAACGCCAAGCAGTTTTACCGAAGCCGGCTACACCATGCCATCCCTCTCACCGACCGGAAGGTCGATCTGGTGAAGAAGCAGATGGCGAAGAAGTAGGTCTACGCTTCCCGCCCACCGCGCCTTGTCTTTCGGCCGGCTTTACCGTCCCTATATGTCCTGCCACCGGAACCCCTTGCCGGGAACCGCAGAAGGATAGCGGATGATTCGATTTGCCTTGGCGTTGTTCCTGCTTGTTGTTCCCGGCGTGGCGCACGCCACGGATGCAGGCTGGGCGCTGCTGCGCGACGGCGGACACGTCGTGCTGCTGCGCCATGCCATGGTCACCGGCACCACCGATCCGGCCAACTTCGACATCGACAGCTGCGCCACCCAGATGAACCTGTCGGCGCGCGGCAAGCAGCAGGCGAGCAAGATCGGCGCTCTGTTTGCCGCTCGGGCGGCACCGATCGAGCGCGTGCTGTCCAGCCGCTATTGCCGCTGCCTCGACACCGCCCGCATCGCCTTCGAGGCCGACCCGGAACTCTTTGCACCGCTCGATCTCCTGAAAGGCGACGAGACGCAGAAGGCCGCGCAGATCGCTGCGATCCTGAAGGAAATCCGCGCCTATTCCGGCTCCGACAATCTGGTCATGGTCACCCATCTGGAAGACATCGTGGCACTGACCGGCATCTCACCGCGCGAAGGTGAGGCCGTCGTCGTCGAGCCGCAAGGCGATGGCCTGCGCGTGCTCGGCCGCGTCACCTTCTGAGCGTGCTGCGCGCGATCGCTGACGCCGAAAGCGGTGTTGCTGAAATGTCACCGTTGAAAGAAGCCGCAAATTCGCCGTGACAATGCCGCTTGCGACAACCCGTCGCAGGGGCTATAGGCGCGCTCCCGGTCACGAGAACCGAAGCGAGCACAACGGTTGGAGCTTTCGTCTCCGCCCGTGCAGGCGGCATTGCCGCCCTGTATACGGCGCCGCTTTGGGGATTGGGATCGCGGATGTAGCTCAACTGGGAGAGCGCCGGACATAATCCGGAGGTTGTGGGTTCGAGTCCCTTCATCTGCACCACGGATAGCTCAGTTTGGTTAGAGCATCAGATTGTTAATCTGACTGTCGAAGGTTCGATTCCTTCTCCATTTGGCCTTTGAAAAGCCATCCGAAAAACGGTCCGGGGACTGGAATGCGAAAGACTGGACGGGTGACCCAAGCTTTCGGGCGCGGATCATCCCAAGCGTCTTTCGCCATCGGCTCGCGGCCAGGCCCGCGGTGACGATCAAGGCGCGATGTCGCCGGCAAGGGAGGCTAAGGCCACCTGCGCCCGCTTCGCTGCCCCGCGATCCGCTCCCGAAGGCCCGCCACGGCTCGATGCCACCAGTCCCCGGATCATTCGTGCCCGGGCTGCGACGCAAGAGACGACGTGAAACGAGAAACGAAGGGAAGATCGACGCATGACGTGACGCCTCGCATGGGGGCCATGCCCGACAGGAGTAAGACAATGACCATTCTCGACAAGGTTCTTGGACGCGAGCGCGTCCTCGTAAAGGAAAACGAACGTGCCCTCGCCCTCCACAAGGGGGAGATCAAGGCTGTCCTGCTGCCGGGCGAGCACTGGCTCGCCAACCGGCGCGGCAGCCTCGAAGTGTCTCGGCACGATCTGAAGAACCCGGAATTCGTTTCGGCATACGAGAAGGCGTTGTTCGACAAGCTTCCGGATGTGGCCGCGCGTCATTTCACCGTCGTTCGCACCGGGCGCACGGATGTCGCCGTCATCGAGCGTGACGGCAATCTGCACGCCGTGCTGGCACCGGACCGCAAGCTCGTGCTGTGGACGGATGCCGGCCCGTGGAAGGTGACGCTGATCGACACGTCAGTCGATCTCGCCATCGATGCGGCGATCATGCGCCGGCTCGGCCAGGCCCGGAAGGCGGAATTGATGTCCGTCCATCCGGTCGTCGATGGTCAGGCCGGACTGCTGTTCATCGACGGTGTCCTGGTCAGGACGCTGACGGCGGGCGTGCATGGCTTCTGGAACGTCGGACGCATGGTGCAGATCAAGGTCGTCGACCTCAAGCGCCAGTCGCTCGACGTTGCCGGGCAGGAAGTGCTGACCAAGGATCGCGTGACGATCCGCGTCAACATCGCAGCCGAATACCGGGTCGTCGATCCGGTCAAGGCGGTCAGCATGGTGAAGGACTTCTCCGAAGCCCTCTACCGCGCCCTGCAATATGCCTTCCGCAAGACGCTTGGCGCGCTGACACTCGATCAGATCCTCGAAAAGAAGGTGACGATCGATGAGGAAGCGGCAGCCAAGGTCCGCGCCGACATGGCCGAGATCGGCGTGGAGGTCAGCGATATCGCGCTCAAGGATGTCATCCTGCCGGGCGAGATGCGCGAGATCCTCAACCAGGTGGTGTCGGCCGAAAAGCAGGCCGAGGCCAACATCATCCGTCGCCGCGAGGAGACGAACGCGACCCGTTCCCTCCTCAACACGGCCAGGGTGATGGCGGAAAACCCGGTGATGCTGCGGCTGAAGGAGCTCGAGGCGCTGGAAACCATCGCCGGCAAGGTCGAGCGGCTGACCGTCCACAACGGAACGGGCGGGCTGCTGAACGATCTGGTCAAGCTTCGCGACAGCTGATGCATGTCGCCAAAAGTGTTCCGCTTTTGGAAAAACGACACGCATCGAAATAAGGCTGACGTTGCGTCAACAGAAGGGCCGCCGGGTAAACCGGCGGCCCTTCTTGCGTTTCGAAGGAAACCTACCCATCTGCGCCCGGCGTATCAGGCCTTTTCCTGCCGGAAAAAACCGATTAGACAGCGCCCAAACAAGATGCGGACAGATTCCGCCCGCAACCGAAGGAAAAGCCCTTGTCCACCACGTTCGACAAAGTCGCCAAGATCATTGCCGACACCAGCGAGATCGATATCGACACCATCACGCCCGAGAGCCATACGATTGACGATCTCGGCATAGACAGCCTCGATTTCCTCGACATCGTCTTTGCCATCGACAAGGAATTCGGCATCAAGGTGCCGCTGGAAAAGTGGACCCAGGAGGTCAATGACGGCAAGGCTTCGACCGACGATTACTTCGTCATGAAGAACCTGTGCGCCAAGATCGACGCGCTGGTCGCCGCCAAGACCGCCTGACGTCAGTTGAGCGCACGATCTTGACGCGCTCTGCCGCCTGACCCACAAAGCCGCACATGAGCAGCCCCCGCGACGTCGTCATATCAGGTATCGGCCTTGTCTCCTCGCTGGGGGAAGGTCCTGACGCCCACTGGCAGAAGCTCGCGCAACCGGGCCCGCGGCCGGTGCTCGAAGCGACGCGCTTTGCACCCTATACTGTCCATCCGCTGCCTGAGATCGACTGGAACCTGCAGATCGCCAAGCGTGGCGATCAGCGCCAGATGGAAACCTGGCAGAGGCTCGGCACCTATGCTGCCGGCCTTGCACTGGACGACGCCGGCATCAAGGGCGATGACGAACTCTGCGCGACCATGGACATGGTTGTGGCCGCGGGCGGTGGCGAGCGCGACGAGGCGGTCGATGCCGCCATTCTCGCCGCTTCGGAAAGCCGCAATGACCGCGATGTACTGCTCAACGAGAAATTGACCACCGAATTGCGGCCGACACTGTTTCTGGCCCAATTGTCCAACCTGCTCGCCGGCAACATCTCCATCGTCCACAAGGTCACCGGTTCGTCCAGAACCTTCATGGGCGAGGAAGGTGCCGGTGTCGCCGCGGTTGAAACGGCCGCCGCACGCATCCGCTCGGGTCAGTCGACGCATATCCTGGTCGGCGGTGCCTTCCAGACCGAACATTCCGATATGCTGCTCGGCTATGAACTCGCCGGCTATCTGCATCGCGGCCCATGGAAGCCGGTTTGGCAAAGACAGGGCACTGAGGGCGGTGGCGTCGTGACCGGCTCCGGCGGCGCCTTCCTGGTGCTGGAGCAGCGCGAACACGCGATGAGCCGCGGCCGCAAGATCTATGCAGAACTTGGACCGGTCGTCTCCGGCCGCGCCCGGCGGCCACGGGGAGAACTCGACGCCGAGATCGCCGCACTGCTCAAGCAGGCTGCATTGCCGAACGGCAAATTGCTGACCCTGTCGGGCGCATCGGGGGCGCATGCAGCGACAACAGCCGAGAAGGCAGCGCTCGATGCCAATCCGGCGATCGCCGCGCGTGGCTTCTCGACGCTGACCGGGCACATGAAGGAAGCACAGTTTCCTTTCGCTGTGGCACTGGCGGCACTCGCTGTCGACCGCAAGGCCGCCTATCCTGTTTTTGATGCCGCAGCCGAGACGCCGTTCGAAGGCGTTCCCCAATCCGTCCTTGCAACGGCGATCGGCTATCACCAATTCGAGGGCATGGCGCTGGTCAATGCCGCGTAACGCGGCTCCACGATCCATGCTGCAACGATAAGAGGGCTCCCGGATGGCCAATCTCAGAGATCACATGGGCAGGCCGATCGTCGCCGTCACCGGCATCGGCGTGGTGACCTCGCTTGGCGTCGGCAAATCAGACAATTGGGCGGCACTGACCTCCGGCAAGTCGGGCATTCACCCGATCACCCGCTTTCCCATCGATCAATTGAACACCCGCATCTCCGGCATGGTCGATTTCCTGCCGTCGAGTTCGAAAGGCGCCAGCCCACTCACCTATGAGCTAGCCGAGCTTGCGGGCTTAGAAGCGGTGAGCGAAGCCGGTCTTGATTCCAGCGATTTCGGCGGACCGCTCTTCCTCGCATCGCCGCCAGTCGAACTCGACTGGGCCGAGCGCTTCTCGCTCTACAATTCTGACAAGGACAAGGATGACACCGCCGCCGAAAGACTGCTTCGGGTCGCGCGTAGCTTGAAAGAGCTGGATATTTTCGAGACCACCCAGTTCGGTTCGATCGCCGGCCGCCTTGCCGATCGCCTTGGCACGCGTGGTCTGCCGATCACGCTGTCGACGGCTTGCGCTTCAGGCGCCACCGCGATTCAGCTCGGTGTCGAGGCGATCCGACGCGGCGAATGCGACCGTGCGCTGTCGATCGGCGCGGACGGTTCCGCGACCGCCGAGGCATTGATCCGTTTCTCATTGCTTTCGGCGCTCTCCACGCACAACGACATCCCCGAAAAGGCGTCGAAACCCTTCTCCAGGGATCGCGACGGCTTCGTGTTGGCCGAGGGATCCGGGGCGCTGGTGTTGGAATCGCTTGAGGCGGCATTGGCTCGCGGCGCGACTATTCTCGGCGTCCTGGGCGGTTGCGGCGAGAAGGCCGACGACTTCCACCGCACCCGCTCCAAACCGGACGCTTCACCGGCCATCGCCGCGGTCCGCGCCGCCCTCGTCGATGCCGGACTGGGTGAAGACGAGATCGACTACGTCAATGCCCACGGCACCTCGACGCCCGAAAACGACAAGATGGAGCATCTGGCGCTGTCGACGGTGTTCGGCGAGCGGATCGGCTCTATGCCGGTCTCGTCGAACAAATCGATGATCGGTCACACGCTGTCGGCGGCGGGCGCTGTCGAGGCGGCTTTCTCGCTGATGACGATGCGCGAAAGCGTCATTCCGCCGACCATCAACTATGACAATCCCGACCCCGCGATCGTGCTCGACGTGGTGCCGAACAAGAAGCGCAACGCCGAGGTCCGCACCGTTCTGTCGAGCTCCTTCGGCTTCGGCGGCCAGAACACTTGCCTTGTCATGGCGCGGGAACCGGTCTAAGCGACCTTTTTCAGCCAGACTGAACCGACAGGCCCCATGCGCGCATTGCAACTTATAGAGGACCGCCGTCTTGAGACGGTGGACCTGCCGCCTCCTCCACCGCCGGCACTCGGCGAAGTCACGCTGCGCATCAAGGCAGTAGCGCTGAACCATATCGACGTCTGGGGCTGGCGCGGCATGGCCTTCGCCAAGCGCAAGCTGCCGCTGGTCGTCGGCGCGGAGGCATCCGGCGAGGTCGAGGCGGTTGGCCCCGGCGTTTCCAGCCTGCTGCCCGGACAATTGGTGTCGATCTATGGCGCGCGCACCTGCGGCCTCTGCCGAGCCTGCCGCGAAGGCCGCGACAACCTCTGCGAACATGTTTCGGGCGTGCACGGTTTCCATCTCGACGGTTTCGCGCAGGAGAAGATCAATCTGCCGGCCCGCCTGCTGGTCCCTGCCCCGCCCGGCGTGACCGACATCGGCGCGGCGGTGGCGCCCGTCACCTTCGGCACCGTCGAGCACATGCTGTTCGACAACGCCAGGCTTCAACCCGGCGAAACCATCCTTATCCATGCCGGCGGATCCGGCATCGGCTCGGCGGCCATCCAGCTGGCCAAGCGGATGGGCTGCACGATCATCACTACGGTCGGCTCCAACGACAAGATCGACAAGGCCAAGGCGCTCGGCGCCGACCATGTCATCAACTACCGCGACGACCGTTTCGAGGGCGTCGTGCGCAAGCTGACCAAGAAGAAGGGCGTCGACGTCGTCTTTGAACATGTCGGCGCCGACACATTCGCCGCCTCGATGCTGTGCCTGAAGCGTGGCGGCCGCCTGGTGACCTGCGGTTCGACTTCCGGCGTGTCGACGCAGATCAATTTGATGCAGCTGTTCCAGCAGCAATTGAAACTGCTTGGCTCCTTTGGCTGCCGCATGGAAAACATGGCCAACGCCATGCAGAAAATGGCGGCGGGACAAGTCGCACCCGTCATCGACACCGAAGTCGGCTTCGACGGTATCGACGCCGCGCTGAAGCGCATGGAAGGCCGCGACGTTTTCGGCAAGATCATCCTGCGCGTCGGCTAGAGCCTTGACCTCTGTATTCAAGAAGTTCCGCCGGGACCTCAAATTTCGTTACGGCAGGCAACTGCGCCAGCTCAATTACTGGCTGGTGGCGCGGGCAGCGATGATGATCATCTCGGTCCTGCGCCTGCTGCCGGCCGACAGTGCGCTGAATTTCGCCGACCGCGTCGCACGCCTGGTCGGCCCCCGGGTGGGACGCCATCAGGTCGCCGTCGACAATCTGCGCAAGGCCTATCCGGAAAAGAGCGAAGCCGAGATCCAGGCGATCGCCTCCGACATGTGGGGCAACATGGCCCGCTTGGCCGCGGAATACATCTTTCTCGACGCCCTCTTCGACTACGACCCCGCGGCCAGCGAGCCCGGCCGCGTCGAGGTCAAGGGAGCTGACCACTTCGTCGAAATAGCCAGCGAAGAGAAGCCGCACATCGTCTTCACCGGTCATCTCGGCAATTTCGAATTGCTGCCGGTGGCGGCCGCGACTTTCGGCATGAACATCACTGCGCTGTTTCGCCCGCCTAACAATCCCTATCTCGCCGACTACATCCTCTCGACGCGCCGCTCGACCATGGGCTCGTTGCTGCCATCCATGGCAGGCGCGTCATTTGCCCTGGCCGGGGTTCTGGAGAACGGCGGCAACATCGGCATCCTTGTCGACCAGAAATTCTCCAATGGACTGGAGACGACATTCTTCGGCCGTCCCTGCCAGAGCAATCGCGTGCTGGCCACCCTTGCCCGCCACTACGATTGCGACGTCTATCCGGCGCGCTGCGTCAGGCTGCCGGGCAACCGCTTCCGGCTCGAAATCGAGGACAAGTTGACCTTGCCGCGCACCGCTGACGGCAGCGTCGATGTCCGTGCCACCACCCAGCGTCTCAACGACGTCGTCGAGCGCTGGGTGCGAGAAGATCCCGGCCAGTGGATGTGGTTCCACAAAAGGTGGGAGATCAGCGGCGGGCGTCGAAAGCGACCGCAGGCAAAGGCGGTCCCAAACGCTTAGGCAGAGCTGCTGGCGTGGGGTTAGCCCAGCGCCAGCAGACAACAGCGAACCTGAACCCGCCTTAGTTGGTGACGACAATGCGCGTGTTGCCGAAACCCACTTCCCGCACCATCGAATAGAACGTGGCGGCATTGGCCGTGTGCAGCCTCACGCAGCCATGCGACGCCGGGCGGCCGAGCTGCCTGACGGCGCCGGTTCCATGGATGGCATAGCCGCCATGGAAGAACACCGAATAGGGCATCGGCGACATATGGTATTTGCGCGAATACCACATCCTGGCCGTGCGCTGCGGCCGATAGGTGCCGCGCGGCGTGAAATAGCCGGTGCGGGCGGTGGAGACACTCCACCGGTAAACCGACGCGCCATATCTGACGGTCATCGTCTGCGACGACACGTCTATATTTGCAACGAGGCTGGCTGCCCAGCCCTGCCCCGAAGCACCGAACAGCATTGCAACAAACATGGTTGCCATGAGAACTGTCTTTTTCATGCGATCAAACCCCTTTGATTGCCCCTAACCTGCCTGCCTGATTGTTTTTCATCTTTTTAATGGCAGATGCACGGGCTAACACACACACCTTGACCAATTCGCCAATCCAAAGCAGCGAATTTGAACGATTTCCCGCAATAGTTGCCGCAACGACACGCCGCACCGGCTTGATCGCCGGCGGGCTTGCAAAACCGCTGGGATCGCTGCTCAACTCTGCGCATGAACCAGCGACTCCTCCAGGCAATCGATGACAGGCGCGACGACGTCGTCGCGCTGACCGCCGAACTGATCCGTTTTCCGACTATCAATCCACCCGGCGAGGCCTACCGGCCATGCGCCGAATATCTCGGCGCGCGGCTGAAGAAGAGCGGTTTCGAGACCGAGTTCATCCGCGCCGAAGGCACGCCCGGCGACACCGACCGCTACCCGCGCGTCAATGTCGTTGCCCGTTCCGAAGGCAGGTCGCCGGGCGCCTGCGTCCACTTCAACTCGCATATCGACGTGGTCGAAGCCGGTGATGGCTGGACCGTCGATCCCTTCGCCGGCATCGTCAGGGACGGCAGGGTCTATGGCCGCGGCGCCTGCGACATGAAGGGCGGCCTTGCCGCCTCTATCATCGCAGCCGAGGCCTTCCTGGAAGTCTTCCCCGATTTTCCCGGCGCCATCGAAATATCCGGCACCGTCGACGAGGAATCCGGCGGCTTCGGCGGCGTCGCGCATCTGGCCAGGCTCGGCTATTTCTCAAAACCCAGGGTCGACCATGTCATCATTCCCGAGCCGCTGAACAAGGACCGCATCTGCCTCGGCCATCGTGGCGTCTGGTGGGCGGAGATCGAGACCAAGGGGGAGATCGCGCACGGCTCGATGCCGTTTCTCGGCGACAATGCGGTGCGCCACATGGGCGCCGTGCTGCGGGCTTTCGAGGACGAACTGTTTCCCGCGCTCGACCGCAAGATGACGCGCATGCCGGTCGTGCCCGAAGGAGCAAAACGCTCGACCATGAACATCAATTCGATCCATGGCGGCCAGACCGAGGATTTCCGGCCCGGCCTGCCGTCGCCCAACGTGCCCGACTCCTGCCGGATGACCATCGACCGCCGTTTCCTGCTCGAGGAAGATCTCGACACCGTCAAAGGTGAAGTGACCGGCATTCTCGACCGGTTGAAACGCGAGCGGACAAAATTCGACTATGAAATCCGCGACCTGATGGAAGTGCTGCCGCTGATGACCGAGCGCGACGCGCCGGTGGTCAAGGCGGTTGCGCAAGGCATCATGGCGATCTTCGACCGCGAACCCGATTATGTCATTTCGCCCGGCACCTATGACCAGAAGCATATAGCTCGCATCGGCCATATCTATGATTGCATCGCTTATGGGCCTGGCATTCTCGACCTCGCCCACCGGCCGGACGAATGGGTCGGCATATCGGACATGGTGGAATCGGCCAAGGTGATGGCGATAGGGCTCAACGTGCTGCTGCGCGGCACAGCCACGGGATAAGGTGCGCACCGCGACAAGCTTCGACTGCCGATGCGGTCGCCAGGACAAAAACATTCCCGGCCACGCCAAGGGGCAGAACGAAACGCAATTTACTCCGTGGCGAAATCACGCTTCTATCACTTGGGTTCGAGCACGTGTCTGAACGCATGGGGAGTTGCACGATGAAATTGTGGAAAACCATTCTGGCGGCCGCGGTGCTGTCGCTGGCCGCCGGCACCTCTGCGTTCGCCGCGCGAACCGACCTGGTCATCGGCATTCCGCTCGAACCCCCGCATCTCGATCCGACCGCCGGTGCCGCCGCAGCGATCGACGAGGTTCTCTATGCCAATGTGTTCGAAGGCCTGACGCGCATCGGGCCGAATGGCGAGGTGCTGCCGGATCTGGCCGAAAGCTGGACCATTTCCGATGACGGCAAGGTCTACACCTTCAAGCTGCACACCGGCGTGAAATTCCATGACGGCACCGACTTCGATGCCGCCGACGTGAAATTCTCGCTCGATCGTGCCCGCGCCGACAATTCGGTCAACGCGCAAAAGGTGCTGTTCGCCGCCATCGACACGGTCGACGTGGTCGACCCGGCAACCGTCAAGGTCACGCTGAAGAACCCGCAGGGCTCGTTCCTCTACAATATGGGCTGGGGCGACGCGGTGATCGTGGCGCCGGAATCTGCCGACACCAACAAGGAAAAACCGATCGGCACCGGCCCGTTCAAGTTCCAGAGCTGGGCCAAGGGATCGTCGATCACGCTGGTCAAATCGGACAATTACTGGGGCACGCCGGCGTCGCTCGACAAGGCCGACTTTCGCATCGTGCCGGATGCCGCGGCCTATGTGCCGGCGCTGCTCTCGGGCGACATCCAGGCTTTCCCGTTCTTCGATGCCGACAGCGTCGCCCAGGTCAAGGACGACCCGCGCTTCAAGGTGGTGATCGGCGCGACCGAGGGTGAGACCATCCTGTCGATCAACAACAAGAAGCCGCCTTTCGACAAGCTGCAGGTGAGGCAGGCGATCTCTTACGCGCTCGACCGCAAGGCCATCATCGACGGCGCCTCGGCCGGCCTCGGCCAGCCGATCGGCTCGCATATGTCGCCGGCCAACAAGGACTATGTCGACCTCACCGGCCGCTACCCGCATGATGTCGCCAAGGCCAAGGAATTGCTGAAAGAGGCAGGCCTCGAGAACGGCTTCAAGGCGACGCTGAAACTGCCGCCGCCCACCTATGCCCGTCTCGGTGGCGAAATCATCGCCTCGCAGCTTCGCGACGTTGGCATCGATCTGGAAATCATTCCGGTCGAATGGGCACAGTGGCTGGACCAGGTGTTCACCAAGAAGGATTACGACCTGACGATCGTCTCCCACACCGAGCCCAACGACATCGATATCTATTCGCGCAAGGATTATTACTTCAACTACGACAACCCGGCCTTCGACAAGGTGATTGCCGATCTCGGCGTCACCTCCGACGAAGCCAAGCGCAAGGAATTGCTGGGGCAAGCGCAGAAGATCCTAGCCGACGATGCGGTGGTCGGCTTCCTCTATGAATTGCCGAAGATCGGCGTCTGGGACGCCAAGCTGCAAGGGCTGTGGGAAAACGCCCCGATCCAGGCCAATGATTTAACCAAGGTGAAGTGGAGCGAGTGATCCCTCACCTTCCATGACCGCCTACCTCCTAAAACGCCTCGCCATCGCCATCGCCACGCTGGTGCTGGCTTCCATGGTGGTGTTCGCCGTCCTGGAGATCCTGCCCGGCGATCCGGCGCGGCTAATGCTGGGCATGAATGCCAGCGCCGACCAGGTCGAGTTGCTGCGCAACCAGATGGGCCTCAACGCGCCGCTGGCTTGGCGCTATCTGCACTGGGCGGGCGGCCTGCTCAGCCTCGATTTCGGCCGCTCCTACACCTATTCGGTGCCGGTCATCGATCTGGTGCGCGAGCGGCTGGCCGTCTCGCTGCCGCTGGCGCTGATTGCGCTTGCGCTCTCCACCCTCATCGCGATTCCCGTCGGCCTGTTTTCCGCCAGCCGGCGTGGACGGGCCGGTGATACGATTTCCATGGGCGCCGCACAGCTTGGCGTCGCCGTGCCCAATTTCTGGTTCGCGCTGATGCTGATCTATGTCTTCGCCGTCTGGCTGCGGCTGGTTCCTGCTGGCGGCTTTCCCGGCTGGAGTGCCGGCGTCTGGCCAGCCTTGAAGTCGCTGCTGCTGCCGGCGTTGGCGCTTGCCTTGCCGCAAGCCGCGATTCTGGCGCGCGTCACCCGCTCGGCGCTGATCGAGGTGCTGAACGAGGACTATATCCGTACCGCCCGCGCCAAGGGTCTGCCCTACCGAGCTGTGCTGTGGCGGCACGCGCTGCGCAACGCCATGATTCCGGTGCTGACCATTCTGGGCCTGCAGTTCGCCTTCCTGCTTGCCGGCACCATCATCATCGAGAATGTTTTCTATCTGCCCGGCCTCGGCAGGCTGGTGTTCCAGGCGATCACCCAGCGCGACCTGATCGTCGTCGAAAGCGTCGTCATGCTGCTGGTCGCCGCCGTCATCGCCGTCAATCTGCTGGTCGACCTTTCCTATGCGGTCGTCGATCCGCGCCTGAGAAGCCGGCAATGACATTGCACATCGACATATCAGAAGAGACGTTCGGCAGCATCCTGGGCAAGGCGTTCGGGAATACCGCCTTCGTTGCCGGTTTCGTCATCACCCTGTTGATCCTGGCAATGGCTGTCGTCTCCTATGCCTGGACGCCCTATGACGTCACGAAACTGGTGATATCGGATAAGACGCAAGCGCCCTCGCTGGCGCACTGGTTCGGCACCGACCATTTCGGCCGCGACATCCTGTCGATGGTCATGGTCGGCGCCCGCAATTCGATTGCCGTGGCACTGGTCGCGGTCGGCATCGGCATGGGGGTCGGCGTGCCGCTCGGCGCCTTTGCCGCGGCACGCGGCGGCCTCGTCGACGAGGCGCTGATGCGGCTGAACGACCTCGTCTTCGCCTTCCCGGCTTTGCTGTCGGCGATCATGATCACCGCCATCTTCGGGCCGGGCGCCCTCAACGCCATCATCGCCATCGGCATCTTCAACATCCCGGTCTTTGCGCGCGTCGCCCGGGCCGGCGCGCTGGCGATCTGGCCGCGCGAGTTCATTCTCGCCGCACGCGCCGCCGGCAAGAGCAGCACGCAGATCACAATCGAACATGTGCTGCCCAACATCGCCACGCTGCTTCTGGTGCAAGGCACCATCCAGTTCGCGCTGGGCATCCTGGCCGAGGCCGGGCTTTCCTATCTCGGCCTGGGTGCGCAACCGCCAATGCCGAGCTGGGGCCGCATGCTGTTCGACGCGCAGACCCGCATGGTGGTGGCGCCATGGATGGCGATCTTTCCGGGCATGGCGATCGTTGTCGCCGTGCTGGGGCTGAACCTCCTGGGCGACGGCATCGCCGACATCCTCGATCCGAAATCGCGGCGGCAGCGATGAGCCTGCTCGACATCGAGAACCTGTCGCTGACCATCGGCGACACGCAGATCCTCAAGGGTGTGGAGCTTTCCGTCGCGCCCGGTGAGGTGATGGGGCTGGTCGGCGAATCCGGTTCCGGCAAATCGATGACCGCGCTGACGGTGATGCAGCTTCTGCCCCATGCCGCGCGCGCCAGCGGACGTGTCACATTCGACGGCATCGACATCCTGGCAGCAACCGAGGACCAGATGTGCGCGCTGCGCGGCGACGACATCGGCATGGTGTTCCAGGAGCCGATGACGGCGCTCAATCCGGTCAAGACCATCGGCGAACAGGTTGCCGAAGGCATACGCTGGCACACCAGGGCCAGCCGCGCCGAGGCCGAAGACCGGGCGCGAAAAATGCTCGACCGTGTCGGCTTGCCCGAAGCGAAATTCCCGCTGTCGCGCTATCCGCACGAACTGTCGGGCGGCCAGCGCCAGCGCGTCGTCATCGCCATCGCCTGTGCGCTGAAGCCGAAGCTGCTGATCGCCGACGAACCGACGACGGCGCTCGACGTGGTGCTGCAGGCACAAATCCTTGATCTGTTGCGCGACCTCGTCGCGGAGAGCCGCATGGGCCTGCTGCTGATCTCGCATGACCTCGCCGTGGTGACCGAGATGGCTGACCGCATCACCATCCTGCGCCGCGGCGAGGTGATGGAAGCCGGCGACACCGCACGCACGCTATCCGAACAGCTCCACCCCTACACGCGCCAGTTGGCGCAGGCCTCGATGCATGTGCCGGCGCGCGCCAGGCCGCATGGCATCGAGACGGGCCGCCCTTTGCTTCAGGTCGAGGGCGTGACCCGCGACTATCCCGGCCGGCGCACTTCGCTGTTCAAGCGCGCGCCTGGTATCCGCGCCGTCGACGACGTCTCGCTGTCGATGGCGCCGAGTCAGTCAGTGGCACTGGTTGGTCGCTCCGGCTGCGGCAAGTCGACGCTCGCCCGCATGATCCTGGCGCTGGATCGGCCGACATCGGGCTCGATCCGGTTCCGCGGCGGGACCATAACCGGCAAGAGCGAAGCCGAGCTGAAGCCGGCGCGACGCGATATGCAGGTCGTTTTTCAAGATCCCTATGGCTCCTTCGACCCGCGCCAGAAGGTGAAAAAGCTGGTTGCCGAACCCCTGCATGTGCTGGAGAAAAAGCCGACGCGCGCCGAGTGCCGCGAGATGGTGGCGCATGCCCTGCACGAAGTCGGCCTCGGCATCAGCGACATGGACAAATACCCCCATGAATTTTCCGGCGGCCAGCGCCAGCGCCTGTCGATCGCCCGCGCCATCATCACCCGCCCCAAGCTGGTCGTTGCCGACGAGCCGGTCTCGGCGCTCGATGTCTCGATCCGCGCCCAGATCCTCGATTTGTTCGCAGAGCTCAACCAGAAGCTCGGCATCGCCTACCTCTTCATCACCCACGACCTGACCGTGGCCCGCGCCATCACGGACGAGGTGCTGGTCATGCATGACGGCAAGATCGTCGAGCGCGGCAAGACGAGCGAAGTGCTCGACCACCCGCAGTCCGAGGCTGCCAAGGCGCTTGTCACCGCCGCCCCTGACTTGCACCGGGCGATCGCGGAGCGGCTGCGGGAGCAAGGCTGATCAGGAGAGAAGGCGGCCCGATCACTCCTGCGTCCTGACCACATCGACCGGGCTGATATCGAGCAGGTCGAGCGTGCGGCGCAGCAGGCGGATCTCGCTCTCGGCCAGTTGCGAATCCGCCTTGGCGATCTCCGCCATATGTTTGGCCAATTGCCGGCGCCGCTCGACGTCGAGATCGCGGAACAGTGCAATCGCCTGCGAGCCATTGGTCTCGTAGCCGAACTCGTTGAGATATTCGATGACGCTGTCGATGCTGCTTTCCTGAATGCCGAAGGCGTCCTTGCAGATGCGCCGGAAGGCAACCATTTCGCTCTCGCTGACCGACCCGTCGGCCAGGATCATGCGAAACAGCATCAGCAATTCCGCCGACAGGACCGGATCGTCCGCCACCTTGCGCACGCCGGGGTCGCCGTCGAATATCTGACGTATCTGGTCCAGCAATGCGAATGCCATCAGGAGCCTCTTTCCGGGTTAACTACACAAACACAATCCAGGCGCGATGCGCTGGGATAGAGGTAGCGCGAAATCGATCTTGCGCAAACAGGGCGGCCGTGGTCGAACGCCCGATATTTCAGCCAGCCGGACACCCCCATACATCAGATGATCGACCTTAGCATCCAGACCGTCGCCATGCTCGCTTTCGCCGCTTTTGCCGCGGGCTTTGTCGATTCGATCGCCGGCGGCGGCGGGCTGATCACAGTGCCGGCGCTGCTGCTTGCCGGCTTCACGCCGGTCCAGGCGCTCGCCACCAACAAACTGCAAGGCATGTTCGGCTCGGGCTCGGCGACCATCCACTACGCGTCGAAGGGTCATGTCGACCTGCGCCGGCAATTGCCGTCGGCGCTTCTGGCCCTTGTCGGCAGCGCCATCGGCGCCTTGCTGGCGACGATCGTGCCGGGTGACATACTGCGGGCTGCCCTGCCCATCGTGCTGATCGCCATCGCGCTCTACTTCGCGTTCAAGCCCAACATGAACGATGTCGACCGCGCCGAGCGCCTGTCGCCGTTCCTGTTTGGATTGACCTTGGTGTCCGCCATCGGCTTCTACGATGGCCTGTTCGGGCCAGGCGCCGGCTCCTTTTACATGCTGGCCTTCGTGGCACTTGCCGGCTACGGCGTGCTCAAGGCGACGGCGCATACCAAATTGCTCAACTTCGCCTCCAACATCGGCGGCTTCATCGTCTTCGCGGCCTTCGGCGTCGTCTACTGGAAGATCGGTCTGATGATGGGCGTCGCCCAGTTCCTCGGCGCTCGCGTCGGCGCCAGCCTGGCCATGCGCATCGGCGCAAGACTGATCAAGCCGCTGCTGGTGATCGTATGCCTGGCGCTTGCTGTGAAGTTGCTGGCTGACCCGGCGAACCCGCTGCGGGCCTTGATTGGTGTGTGATCCCGCGCCCTGATAGGATGCCGCTGTTCGAATCATGTTGGAGAGGCAGACATGAATCTTAGCGCACCTACCCAGATCGTTTTTATCATCTCCGTTGTTATCGCCATCATCGGCGTTCTCGCCGCGCTTGGCGTTCTCTCATTCATTCCACTCGCATCGGTGTGGATCGTGCTTATTGCTTTCATCGTGCTTGCCGGCGGCTGCTTGATGCGCGGCGCCTGACCATTTCCCTTGAAGTGGGGACGAGGAGCGCCCGGCCAAAAGCCGGGCGTTTTTGATTCCGGCCCTTGGTCTGTTAGATTTGACTGGCGCGAGGATGGCCGATGCCAGTCAAGATGCAACCCCAGCAAGAGCAGGACCGGTCCGTCGCCGGGCGGTTTGAGATGCGCCGGCGCCTGCCCGATCCTCGACTTCAGGGCATTGTGTCGGACATTTGCGGCTATCGCGAAATGGCGCCCGGCCATATGCGCAACGTCGAATATGCGTCGCTCACCGTACCGCTGGTCATCAGCTTCGCCGAACCCTTCGCCATCGGCCTCGGCAAGGCGCCCGGCGACAATGACCGCTTCGCCAGTTTCGCCGCCGGCCTCTTTGCCGGACCGGTGGTGATCGAATCCTTCGGCGGCGCCTGCTGCGTCCAGGTCAACTTCACGCCGCTTGGCGCACGCCGTTTCTTCCGCCTGCCGATGAGCGAACTGACAGACAGCATGGTCGTCCTCGACGACGTGCTTGGCGCTCAGGGCTTGGCGCTGCGTGAACGGCTGGGCAATGCGCCGGATTGGACGACGCGTTTCGACATGGCCGAAGCCTTCGTCACCGCCCGTCTCGAGAATGCCGCCGAGACGCCACTTGAAATCGCCTGGGCCTATGACCGCATCATCACATCCGGCGGCCGGACCCGCATTGCATCGATCGCCGAAAGGCTGGGCTGGAGCCGCAAACATCTCGCCGGTAGTTTTTCCAACGCCATCGGCATGGGCCCCAAGACACTGTCGCGCATCGTCCGCTTCAACCGCGCGCTCGGCCTGTCGAGGCAGCAGGCCGTCGACTGGGCCGATATCGCAGCCGATTGCGGCTATGCCGACCAGGCGCATCTGGTGCGCGAATTCCGCGACCTCGCCGGCGAGACACCAACCGGAATCTCGGCCAGGTAACATTTCTTCAAGACGCCGGAACGGCCTTTACCCACAGTGGGGCATCGACCAACCCCACTGAAGGAGATCGACATGACCACCACCACCGAAGCGCCCCGCCTCTACCCCGCCTTGCGCTACAGGAACGCGGCAAAGATGATCGACTGGCTGGGCGAAGCCTTCGGCTTCAGCGTCCGGGCCCGCTATGGCGAAGGCGACGTCGTGCACCATGCCGAACTGGTTTTCGGCTCCTCGATGATCATGCTGGGCACCGTGCGCGACGACGACTACGGCAAGATGGTCGGCGAACCCGGCTCAGGCGGCGGCAAGTCGATCTACATCGCCGTCGATGATGCCGATGCCGCCTATGCCAAGGCCAGGAAGGCTGGCGCCACGATCATCCAGGAATTGACCAACCGCGACTATGGCAGCCGCGAGTTCATCTGCCGCGACCCGGAAGGCAACGTCTGGTCCTTCGGCACCTACTGGCCGAAGGCAAGCGAGAAGGGCTGAGCCAACCTGTGCCGCGAATTACCGCGCCAGTGCAAAGATCGCATCGCAGTCGAGATGGGTCTCCAGCTCGGCTGCGACCTCGTCCAGCGCCCGCTCGACCTCGGCTCGGTAGTCGATGCCGCCGCCCTTGATGCCGAGGCTTTCGAGGAATCTTCCGCGAAAGCCGTCGGCGCCAAACAGACCGTGCATATAGGTGCCGATCACCTTGCCATCGGCCGACACTGCCCCGTCATCGATGCCATTGATGACTGCAGACGGCCTCAGCGTATCCGGCCCGGTGGTGCGGCCGAGATGGATTTCATAGCCTTCGAGCGGCAGGTCGAACGGCACCGAACGGGCCCTGACGTTGCGCACCGTCTTTTCCGGCTCCATCACAGTTTCGATGTCGAGCAGGCCGAGCCCTTCGGCTTCGGTGACGCTGCCTTCGATGCCGTCGGGATCGCGCACCATGCGGCCGAGCATCTGGAAGCCGCCGCAAATGCCCACGACATGGCCGCCGCGCTTGCGATGCGCAAGAAGGTCGCGATCCCAACCGTTCTCGCGGAATTTCAAGAGATCGCCGATTGTCGACTTCGAGCCTGGAATGACCACCAGCCCGGCATCGGCGGGCAGCGGCTTTCCCGGCGGCACGAACACCACCTCGACCTGCGGCTCAGCCTTGAGCGGGTCGAGATCGTCGAAATTGGCGATGCGGCCAAGCATCGGCACCGCCACCTTCAGCGCGCGCGCTTCGCCGGACGCCAGCCGCTCCAGCACCACCGAATCTTCCGAAGGCAAGCGTGCCGCCGCTTTCAGCCACGGAACGACACCGAAACAGCGCCAGCCCGTGAATGTCTCGATCGACTTCAGGCCGTCGTCAAACAGCGAAACGTCGCCGCGGAACTTATTGATGAGGTAGCCGGCGATCATGCGCCGGTCCTCTTCCGGCAGGATCAGATGCGTGCCGGCCACCGAAGCGATGACGCCGCCGCGATCGATGTCGCCGACCAGCACCACGGGCACATCGGCGCGCGTGGCAAAGCCCATATTGGCGATGTCGCGGCTGCGCAGGTTGATCTCGGCCGGCGAGCCGGCGCCCTCGACGATGACCAGATCGGCGCCCTCGCCGACCTTGCCCCAGGACTCCAGCACGGCGTCCATCAGCCGGCCCTTCATCGCCTGGTAGTCGCGCGCCCGCGCTTCCTCGAACATTTTGCCCTGCACGATGACCTGCGCGCCGACATCGGTCTGCGGCTTCAGCAGCACCGGGTTCATGTGGACCGATGGTGCGACACCGCAAGCGATCGCCTGGAGCCATTGCGCGCGGCCGATCTCGCCGCCGCCGGCTTTATCCCCGGGGATATCGGCGACGGCGGCATTGTTCGACATGTTCTGCGGCTTGAACGGCCGCACCTTCAACCCACGCTTTTTTGCCGCGCGGCAGAGGCCGGCGACCAGCACCGTTTTGCCGACGTCGGAACCCGTGCCTTGCAGCATGATCGCTTTGGCCATCAGTCCCTGCCCTGCGCCACGGTTCCGGTGATGTCGGATTTCTGCGCCAGCGGCCCGCCGCGCCAGATGTACAGCGCCAGCAATGGCTCCTTGCCGGTGCGCATGGCGTGATTGACGTTGGACGCGTGATGGACGACCTCGCCGGCCGTACGCATGCAAAAGCCGCTCTCGCCCATGCGCCATTCGGTGCCGCCGGTCAGCGGAATGTAGATTTCCTCGGCGACGTGATGGTGGTCGGGATAGACGATATCTGGTCCAAGGATCAGCAGGCCGGCGGCGGCCGCGTCATTGGCAAAGTGGCCACGTGTGCCGAACACTTCCAGCCAGCCGTAATTCTCGATGAACTCTTTCCCGAAGTCCGCCTCGCCATAAGTCTGCCCCCAGCGGAAATCATTGCGACGTTCGGCAAGCAGTTGCACCAGCGGCTTGGCATCCGGAGGCGCCAGTTCGGCGGCGCGATCGAGATGGCGCAGGCAGGCAAGCGGACGCGGCTCCAGCGTGCGAGCCGGCATGTCCCAGCCGATCCGGGCCACGGCATCGCGCATCAGGACGTGATCCACGGTCGCAAGGTATGCGTGGAACCGGCCCAGCAGTTCATCGAATTTTGTCGTCACATCTTGCTCCGGAATTCATTGATGCACAGCCGCTCCGCAGGGGATCGGGTTGCGCGGCGGCATCATTGGTCTAGATTGGTGCGCGCGCAAAGCCAAAAACAACAGGCCAGCGAGCTAGCTGGCCAGCACACAGGGAGCACGCCATGGACGCCGCGGTCGATGCGAGCACCAGCCAATTCGAACTCAACGAGGAGCAGCGCGCCATCCAGGAGATGGCGCAGGCCTTCGCCGCCGACCGTGTCGCACCGAATGCGCTCGATTGGGACCGCAACAAGCATTTCCCGGCCGACGTGATCCGCGAGACCGGCCCGCTCGGGCTCGGCGGCATCTATATCAGGGACGATGTCGGTGGCTCGGCACTTGGCCGGCTCGACGCCGTGCTGATCTTTGAGGCGCTGTCGCACGCCGATCCGGCCTTTTCGTCCTTCATCTCGATCCACAACATGGTGGCCTCGATGATCGACCGTTTCGGCAATGACGAACAGCGCCAGCGCTTCCTGCCCAAGCTCACTTCGATGGAATGGCTGGCCAGCTACTGCCTGACCGAGCCAGGCTCCGGCTCCGACGCCGCGGCGCTCAAGACTCGTGCGGTGAAGAGCGGCGGCGACTATGTGCTCAACGGCACCAAACAGTTCATCTCCGGCGCCGGCGACAGCGATGTCTATGCCGTCATGGTGCGCACCGGCGCGGACGGGCCGAAAGGCATTTCCACCATCGTCGTGCCCAGAGATGCGCCGGGCCTCTCCTTTGGGGCAAACGAGCACAAGATGGGCTGGCACATGCAGTCGACCCGCCAGGTCATCTTCGAGGATTGCAAGGTGCCGGCGGAGAACCTTCTGTCCGACGAAGGCGCTGGCTTCGGCATCGCCATGGCCGGGCTCGACGGCGGCCGGCTGAACATCGCCGCCTGTTCGCTGGGCGGCGCGCAGTCGGCGCTCGACAAGGCGCTGTCCTACACCGCCGAGCGCAAGGCTTTCGGCTCGAAGATCAATCAGTTCCAGGCGCTGCAATTCAGGCTGGCCGACATGGAGACCGAGCTGCAGGCGGCGCGTATCTTCCTTTATGCCGCCGCCTCGAAGCTCGACCGCAAGGCGCCGGATGCCGGCAAATGGTCGGCGATGGCCAAGCGCTTTGTCACCGACACCGGCTTCAATGTCGCCAATGACGCACTGCAGCTGCTCGGCGGCTACGGCTACCTGCACGACTACGGCATCGAGAAACTGGTGCGGGACCTGCGCGTGCACCAGATCCTCGAAGGCACCAACGAGATCATGCGCGTCATCATCGCTCGCGCGCTGATTGGCCGTTGAAGCCAGCAACTCTGGGAGACAGACAATGACGACGATCGCCTTCATCGGCCTCGGCAATATGGGCAATCCAATGGCCGCCAATCTGGTCAAGGCCGGGCATGCGGTGAACGGTTTCGACCTCGTTCCGGAAAACCTCACCGTCGCCAAGGAACATGGCGTGACGATTATGGCGAATGCCTTGGCCGCGGTGAAGGATGCCGACGTGGTGATCACCATGCTGCCTGCAGGCAAGCATGTCCTCTCCGTCTACGAAGACATCGCGCCCAAGGCCAGGCAAGGCGCACTCTTTATCGATTCCTCGACCATCGACGTCGAGTCAGCCCGCAAAGCCCATGCCGTCGCCAGGAAGCACGGGCTGTCGTCGATCGATGCACCGGTCTCGGGCGGCACCGGGGGTGCCGCAGCCGGCACGCTGACCTTCATGGCGGGAGGCTCCGATGATGCCTTCGCTGCCGCCGAGCCGATCCTGAAGCCGATGGCCGGCCGCATCGTCCATTGCGGCGGCGACGGCGCCGGCCAGGCAGCAAAGATCTGCAACAACATGATCCTCGGCATTTCGATGATCGGTGTCGCCGAAGCCTTCGTTCTGGCCGAAAAGCTCGGCCTGTCGCATCAGGCGCTGTTCGACGTCGCCTCGACCTCCTCCGGCCAGTGCTGGTCCTTGACCACCTACTGCCCGGTGCCCGGCCCGGTGCCGACTTCGCCCGCAAACAAGGACTACAACCCAGGATTTGCAGCCGCCTTGATGCTGAAAGACCTGAAATTGTCCCAGGAAGCCGCCCAAGGTGCGGGTGCTGTAACGCCGCTTGGTGCCGAAGCGGCTCAGCTTTATGCCTTGTTCAACGCCCAGGGACATGGCGGCGTCGATTTCTCCGGCATAATTAATTTTCTCAGGGGTAACCCGGCGTAACCCACGGATTTGGCGGATTTTTCCGGTTTCCTTCGGTGGAAAAAATGAAAATTTAGATTTGCTTAAGCTCTCGATAACTCCGCGGTAACGATGTCCCTATAAAACGGACTGTGAGGCGGACATCTCATCCGTCCGGCGCTCCGGATCAGGTCTCGCGTACCGGAGCCCGTAAGTTTCGACAAGTGCCATAAGTTTCGCAAAGTGTTTGCGTAGCGAAGCGCCATGCGTATCTGGCAAAACCGCGTTCCCATGGAGCGCGGTTTTTGCGTTTTACCCTGCAGCACGGTTGAGACATCGATGAACCGGAAACTGTACTCCGGGATACCTCACATGCGCCCGCGGGCGCCTTCCGGATCATAGGGCGAGTCGGCGATCACCTTTGCCGCGCGGCGCTCGCCGAGGATCGAAACCTCGAGCTCGGTACCGGGCGACACAAGTTCCAGGGGCAGCAGCGCAAGTGTGATGTCGTGACCAAAAGTGTAGGAGTAGCC
>NZ_RZQP01000074.1:0-20000 GCF_003998165.1 Mesorhizobium sp. M7A.F.Ca.US.007.01.2.1
GTCAGCGCCACCGCGCTCTCCTTCGGGCTCGGCTCGGCACTCGGCATCTATGCCGGCGCGCGGCCCGGGAGTTTGCGCGACCGCTTCCTGTCGATCGGCTCGCTGGCGCTCTATGCCGTGCCGGGTTTCTGGCTCGGACTGGTGCTGATCGTCGTCTTTGCCGTCGACCTGCGCTGGCTGCCGATCGGCGGCATCGAGACCCTGGCTTCCGACAAGACCGGCCTTGACCGCGCAGCCGACATCGCCGTCCATCTTATCCTGCCTGTTTCGGCCCTCGGCTTCATCTACCTGGCGCTCTATCTGCGCATGATGCGCGCCGGCATGGCCGAGGTCTGGCGGCAGGATTTTGTGCTGGCCGCCCGCGCCAGAGGGCTTTCGCGCCGCCGCATCGTGCTCGCCCACATTGCCCGCAACGCGCTGCTGCCCCTGGTCACCATGCTGGGCCTGCAGTCGGCGCAGATGCTCGGCGGCAGCGTCGTCATCGAGAGCGTCTTTTCCGTGCCCGGCCTCGGCCGGCTGGCGCAGGAGGCAGTCGCCTCCCGCGATACGCCGCTTCTGCTCGGCATTATTCTCACCAGCGCCGTCCTGGTCATTGTCATCAACCTTGCCGTCGACATCGCTTATGCCTTCCTCGACCCGCGCGTCGGCGCCAGCGAGGCCGGCGCATGAGTGCCCTCCGCCGCTTTCTGCGCACGCCCGAGGCGGTCGCCGGCGCCATCCTCCTGGCGGCGTTGATCGCCATGGCGCTGTCGGCGTCGCTGCTGTTCCCCGGCGATCCGCAAGCGATTGCCGGGCCGGCGCTGCTGCCGCCGTTCCAGGACTGGTCGCTCCCGCTTGGCACCGATCGGCTTGGCCGCGACGTGCTGGCCGAGCTTTTTCATGGCGCCCGCACATCGCTGGCTGTCGGGATCGCCGCCGCGGCCGCCGCACTTGTCATCGGGGCAGTGGTCGGCACATTGGCCGGCTTTGCCGGCGGCCTCGTCGACGAGGTGCTGATGCGCATCACCGACGCCTTCCAGACCGTGCCGAGCTTCCTGCTGGCACTGGCCTTCGTCAGCGTCGTCGGACCGTCGCTCGGCATCGTCGTGATCGCCATCGCGCTCGGCACCTGGACCGGACCAGCCCGTGTCGCCCGCGCGGAAGTCCTGTCCATTCGCGAACGCGATTATGTCGCCGGCGCCAGGGTCATCGGCATGCACCCGCTGGCGATCGCCTTTCGCGAGGTGCTGCCCAATGCCTTGCCGCCGGTGCTGGCGATGTCGTCGGTGATCGTCGCCGCGGCGATCCTCACCGAGGCGGCCTTGTCGTTCCTCGGCCTGGGCGATCCCAACCGGGTCACCTGGGGCGGCATGATTGCCGAAGGCCGTGCTGTCCTGCGCACCGCGCCCTTCCTGTCGATCGTCCCGGGCATAGCGCTGGTGCTGACCGTGCTCGGCGTCTATCTCGCCGGTGAAGGCATCGTCGAGACGACGGCGGTCAGGAGAGGCCTGTCGTGACCGCGCTGGCTTCGATCCGCGACCTGACGGTGACCTACCGCCGCGACGGCAACGAGGCGACGGCGCTGAAGAGTGTCAGCCTCGGCATAGAGGCTGGCGAGCGCTTGGCCATCATCGGCGAAAGCGGTTCGGGCAAGAGCACGCTGGCGCTGGCGATTGCAGGGCTGCTGCCGGCAAGCACCAAGACTGAAGGAAAGATCGATTGGTTCCTACCGTCGACGTTGGGCGCCAAGGCACCCCCCTCTGTCCTGCCGGACATGTCCGGCAGGACAGAGGGGGGCCTCGTAGAGCATAGACCGCAAAAGCTCTTCACCAGATCAAGTCACCCTCCCCGCGGCGGCCGCGATATTGGCTTCGTCTTCCAGGACCCATCCGCCAGCCTCGACCCCGTAATGCCAATCGGCAAACAAATCGCCGAAGTCGCCCGCACCCATCTCGGCCTCACCTGGCCGCAGGCATACACGCAAGCAAAAACCCTGCTCGAACGCGTCCGGCTGCCCGATCCTGACTCGGCCTTGCGCGCCTTCCCGCACCAGCTTTCCGGCGGCCAGAAGCAGCGTGTGGCGATCGCCGCCGCCATTGCGGCCGGTCCGAAATTGCTGATCGCCGACGAAGCGACCAGCGCGCTCGATACCATCGTGCAGGCCGAGATCGTCGCCTTGATCCGACGCCTGGTGACCGAGGACGGCATGACGCTGCTGTTCATCAGCCATGACATCGCGCTGGCGGCCGAGCTTGCCGGGCGCATCGCCGTTTTCCGCCATGGGCAGTTGGTCGAGCTTGGCATGACGGCGCAGATTGTCGGCGCCCCGGCCCAGCCCTATACGCGCGCATTGCTCGATGCCGATATCGGCCTCGACACCAAGCCGCTGCTGAACCGAGCCGGGCTCCACGCATGAGCCTGCTGGCGGTGTCCAACCTCACCAAGCGCTACCGTCGCGGCGACAACACCATCGCTGCAGTCGACGATGTCTCGTTTCACATCGAGCCGGGTGAAACGCTGGCGTTGGCCGGACACTCCGGCAGCGGCAAATCGACGATCGCGCGGGTGGTGCTGCGATTGATCGAGCCGGACGACGGACGCATCGAGTTCGAAGGCGACGATTTCCTGGCCCTGCGCAGCGCAGCACTGCGTGCCCGCCGCGCGCGCCTGCAAATAGTGTTCCAGGACCCGCTTGCCGCCTTCAACCCGCGCGCCACGGTGGCGCGTGTGCTCGACGATCCCTTGCGCATCCATGGCATCGCTTCCCGCAGCGAGCGCCCGCGCCGCATCGCCGCCTTGCTGGAGCGCGTCGGGCTGACGGCGGACCTCGCCCCGCGTGCCATCCACGAAATTTCAGGCGGTCAGCGGCAGCGCGTCGCCATTGCCCGCGCCATCGCCACGAAGCCGTCGCTGATCGTGCTCGATGAAGCGGTGTCGGCGCTCGACGTTTCCGTGCGCGGAGAGATCCTCGAGCTTTTGCTCGACCTGCAGCGCCAGGAAAAGATCGCCTATCTCTTCATTTCACATGATCTCGGCGTCATCCGGTCGATCGCCCACCGCGTCATCCTTCTCGACGCCGGCCGGGTTGCCGAGAACGGCGATGCCCGAACCGTCATCGACGCACCGCAATCGGCCATTGGAAAGGCGCTGGTGGCGGCAGCACCGAGATTGAACCGGACCCTGATGCGGCTGGCGTCGGCCGGCCTCGATTGAGACCCGGCCGCCACCATCCGTTCGCTCAATAGCCGACGGTGAAGCGCTGCCTGATATGGGCCGGCTTCTCGATCTCGTCGACCATGACGATCGCGTAGTCCTCGAAGGAAATGCTGCTGCCCTTGTCGGAGGCGAGAAGCGTGTCCTTGCCGAGGCGGAATTTGCCGGTGCGCTCGCCAGGCACGAACATGGCGGATGGCGACAGGAACGTCCAATCGAGGTCGTCGACCGTCTTCAATCTGTCCAGGAAGTCGGCGCCCTTCTGCGCTTCTGCCTTGTAGATCGCCGGGAAGTTGGGGCTATCGACCAGCCGCTTGCCGGGCGCGACTTCGAGACTGCCGGCGCCGCCGACGACGAGATAGCGCTTCACGCCGGAGGCGCGCACCGCCTCGATCAGCGCATCGGTATCGCTGTCCAGGAAATGCACAGAGCTGATCACAGCGTCATGGCCGCGGATCAGGTCCGCGAGACCTTCTGTGTCGAAGACATCGCCCTTCCTGGCCGTCACGCCCGGAAGCGCGACAATCTTTTCCGGGTTGCGCGCGATGCCCGTGACGGTATGGCCGCCATCGGAGAGTTCCCTGAGAAGGCGCGAACCGACAGCGCCCGATGCACCAATGAGAGCGACTTTTGCCATGTCTGTTTCCTTATGCTTGGGGGTCTGGAGGATGGGGTCACGCCGCCGCGATGTGGGCGACGAGATTGTCGAAGCTGCCGAACAGCGCGTTCGAACCGATGAGCCGGGGCGCATCGTTGCGGATGACCGCGAGCGAAGGCACGCCATCGGCATGCAGGCGCTGGAACAGCGCACGGCCACGGCCAACCTGGTCGCGGTGAGCCGTCAGCAATGTTTCGGTCGGCGCCTTAAGCATTTCGGCGGCGTCCGCCATGCCGTCGGCGGCGAGCACCTCGGCCACACCGCCGATCGTCACGACATCGCGTCCTTCTACATAGCGCGCATGCTGGATCGTCTTCAGCGCCGCAAACCGGCGGCTAGGGTCCTCCAGGCCAGCGGCAGTGATGCCGAGTGTGGCGGCATGTGAGTCGAGCAGGGTGCCACGGACATTGAGGACATTGTGCCGGTAGGCCGGCGTGAACGATTGTCCGGTCAGGCGCTCGATGCGCTGGTCGTTCGCCCAGGCGTGCGCCGCAAAACCTTCATCCATCGGACGCGCGCCGGCGCCGGAAAACAGGCCGGTCGGCAGCAGCTCGACGCGCACGCCGGCGGCCGACAACCGGCCGAGCATCCGGGTGGCACCATAGCACCAGCCGCAGAGCGGATCGAAAAGATAGGTCACTTCTGAATTGTTCATAATCGCTGCTACCCATGATCCGGCTGCCGGCTTGATCGAATGCCGTTGGCTGATATGTGGCAGGTGGGGGTCTTGCGATAAATGGCACCCAATAATACAAACTGTATGATCTGATCGTACAAATGGCAGCCAGCTTGGCCGAACTTCTGAACCTCAATCGGCTCGCCTACTTCACCACGGTGATGGAAACCGGCTCGTTCACGGCCGCAGCCAACCGGCTTGGCGTCGCCAAGGCCGTGGTCAGCCATCAGATCGGCAAGCTCGAAGAGGAACTGGGCGCAACGCTGCTGCAGCGCACGACCCGGCGTGTCACGCCGACCGAAGAGGGGCGCCTCTTCTATGACCGCGCGATGATCATCCTGCGGGAAGCGGAGGCCGCCTATGGCGAAATCTCGCGCGGGACCGTCGAACCGAGCGGAACGCTGAGGCTGACGGCGCCGCTCGACTACGGCACCAAGATGGTGGCTCCGGTCATGGCGGCCTATCTCAGAACCTATCCGCAGATGCGCGTCGAGGCGATCTTCGACGACGCCGTCAGCAATCTGGTGGACGAGCAGATCGATCTCGGCATCCGCGTCGGCTGGCTCACCGATTCCTCGAACCAGGCGCGGCGGCTGGGGACGATCCGGCAAATCGTGGTGGCGAGCCCTGGCTTCGCGGCGAGCCTGCCGCCGGACCTGACGCCGCGCCAGGCAAGATCGCTGGCCTGGGTCGGCAACACCCAGTTGCGCGGCATCGGCCAATGGCTGTTTTCCAGGGATGGCGAAACGGTGCTGACCGAGCTCAATCCGGTCCTCATGTGCGACAAGAGCCCCGCCGCCCTTGCTTGCGTGCTCGTCGGCATCGGGCTGGGCGTCTTTCCGGACTACAGCGTCAGCGACGATATCGCCGAGGGGCGGCTGGTGCCGGTATTTGCCGACTGGAGCCTGCCGTCAGGCGGCATCCACGCAGTCTTTCCGCCGGCCCGGTTCCGGCCCGCCAAGGTTCGCACCTTCGTCGATCTGCTCGCGGCGGCCGAGAAGCGGCGATCGCGCGGCGTTGCCACGGCTTGAAGCCGATGGCGGTCAGCGGGCCTCTTGCAGGATCATCTCGGCTGCCTTCTCCGCGATCATGACGACCGGCGAGTTGGTGTTGCCCGAGACGATTGTCGGCATGATCGAGGCATCGACCACGCGCAGCCCGGCAAGCCCGTGAACACGCAGGCCGTCGTCGACCACCGCCATCGTATCCGAACCCATCTTGCAGGTGCCGACGGGGTGGAAGATCGTCGTGCCGATATCGCCGGCCTTGCGGATGAGCTCTTCATCGCTGTCATACTGCGTGCCGGGCAGCATCTCTTCCGGCGCAAAGCGCGCCACCGCCCGAGCCTTCATCAAACTGCGGACATGGCGCAACGACGCGACGGCCACGCTGCGGTCTCCCTCGGTGGAAAGATAGTTCGGCCGGATCTTCGCCGCCTCCCGCGCGTCGGCTGAACCCATGTGCACGCTGCCCCGGCTTTCCGGACGCAGATTGCAGACCGAGACGGTGACCGCGGGAAAGCGATGCAGCGGCTCGCCCAGACGGTCGGTGCTCAGCGGCTGCACATGATATTCCAGATCGGGCGTTGCAAGGCGCGGATCGCTCCTGGCGAAGATGCCGAGCTGGCTTGGCGCCATCGACAGCGGCCCGCTGCGCTTGAGCGCGTATTCCAGCCCCATCGACGCACGGCTGACCAGATTGTGGTAACGCTGGTTGAGCGTGGCAGTGTTGGCGACCTTGAAGACGGTGCGGATCTGCAGATGGTCCTGCAGGTTTTCTCCGACGCCCGGCAGCGCATGACGAACATCCACGCCGATGCCCGAGAGCAGGTCGGGGCGACCCACCCCCGACAGTTCGAGCAGCTTGGGCGAGTTGATGGCGCCGGCCGCAAGGATCGTCTGTCCAGCGCGGACCTGATGCAGGCGGCCGCCTTGGCGGAAAACCAGTCCGGTGACGCGCCGGCCGTCGAATTCGAGCCGTTCGGTTTCCGCGCCGAGCACTACGCGCAGGTTCTTGCGCCCCGCTATACCGCGCAAAAACGCCTTCGATGTGTTCCAGCGGACGCCCTTCCTCTGGTTGACCTCGAAATAGCCCGAGCCTTCATTGGTGCCGGTGTTGAAGTCTTCGGTGCGCGGAATGCCGAGTTCCTCGGCCGCGTCCCGGAAGGCGTCGAGGATCGGCCATGAAAGCCGCTGCCGTTCGACCCGCCACTCGCCGCCGCTGCCGTGCATGGCGCTCTTGCCACCATGGAAGTCTTCCGACTTGAGGAAGTAAGGCAGGACATCGTCCCAGCCCCAGCCGGCATTGCCGGCCTGGCGCCAGCCATCATAGTCGGCAGCCTGGCCGCGCATGTAGATCATGCCGTTGATCGATGAACAGCCGCCGAGCACCTTGCCGCGCGGATAGTTGAGGCTGCGTCCGTTGAGACCGGCTTCCGGCTCGGTCTTCATCATCCAGTCGGTACGCGGGTTGCCCATGCAGAAGAGATAGCCGATCGGGATATCGACCCAGTGATAGCGGTCGCTGCCGCCGGCCTCGAGCAGCAGCACCTTGTTGCGCGGATCGGCCGAGAGCCGGTTGGCGAGCACGCAGCCGGCGGAGCCGGCACCGACGATGACGTAGTCGTAACTGCCGAACGGAGACGGTGAAGCTTCGGTCACGTGCGCGCCTGCTGTCCGGCGATGCGCTCCCACATCGGGGTCATCGCCTGGTTGATCTCGCCATAGAGTCGATACCGCCGTGCGTATGCGTGAGCAACCGTCTCGTTGGGTACAAAATGTCGGGCGGCCGCTGTCATGGCGGTTGCACCCGCACTGTAGTCCGCGAAAATGCCGACGCCGGTGCCCGCCGCGATCGCCGCTCCCAGCGCGCCGGTTTCGCGGCTGCGCGCCACGGTGACGGGCACGCCGAGCACATCGGCGAAAATCTGCGGCCAGATGCTGCTGCGCGAGCCGCCGCCGGACAGCACCACCTGGTCGAAATCGGCGCCCGCTTTGTGCAAGGTCTCGACATGGCGCTTGTGCTCGAAGGCGACACCCTCGAACAGCGCACGCAGCAGATGGGCTCGGCTGTGCCAGCCGGCGATGCCGTAGAAGCCGGCGCGCGCATGGCCATTCTGCTGCGAGCCATAAAGGAAGGGATGATAGATCGGGATGTCGCTGTTGGGATCGACGGACGCCACCAGTTCGCTGCACAATTCGAATGGCGACTTGCCGGCTTCGCCGCCATGTTCGAGGAATTCGCGAACGATCCATTCGAGATTGGCGGCCGAGGTGGCACTGGATTCGATCGCCAGATAGCGCTGGCGATCGAAAGTCGACAGCATGAAGATCGAAGGGTCGCGGATCGGCTTGTCGGTGATGACCTGGTTGATGCTCCAGGTTCCGGCGATGACCGAGGCGGCACCGGTTCTGGTCACGCCCGAACCGACCGCGCTGGCGACGACATCGAACAGCCCGGCGACGACCGGCGTGCCGGCGCGCAGTCCCGTCAGGGCCGCCACCTCCGCGCTGACATGGCCGGCAATGTCGGCCGATTCCAGCACTGGCGGCAGCAGGTCCATGCAATCGCCGAGCCCATAGGCGGCAAGCAGGTCCGGCTCGTAGCGGCGGTCCTGCATCTGCAGCAGGCCGCAGCCCGACATATCTGAAGTATCGCTGCTGCGCGCACCTGTCAGGCGGTTGACGACGAAATCCTTGCACAGGAACACAGTTCCGATGCTGGCAAACAAAGCCGGCGAAAAGCGCTTGAGCCAGGCAAGCAGGGTCGGCGTCTGCGCCGCCCACGGCCGCTGCAGGCAGTGTGCGTAGGTGCGGTCGCCGACATTCTGTTCTGCCCACTCGGCAACGATATCGACGGCCCGTGTGTCGAGCGACTGGATGCCGATCAATGGCGCGCCCGCACGATCGAGCGCGTAGAGCCCGTTGCCATGGCCGGCGCAGCCGATGGCGACGATCTCGCCGGCGTCGATACCGGCTTCAGCGATGCATTGACCAATGACCGAGACCGCATTGCGCCAGAGTTCGTCGAGGTCGCGTTCGACATGTCCGGGCTTTGGCATGGACGAGCGGCCGTCACGGGCGGCGAATGCCAGTTCGCGGCCCGACTGGTCGAAGAGGATGGCCTTGATGACGGTGTTGCCGGCATCGAGACCGAGGATATAGCTTGCCATTGGCGCCTCCCGAGGCCGCAGCCTATGCCTGGTTGTACAGATCCCAGGCTGCGCCGCCATCGGCATCGTCGTGAATGATTGCCATCAGCCCGCGCACGACAGCGCTCGGGTTGGCATGCTGGTAGATGTTGCGGCCATAGACCATGCCAAGCGCACCCTGTGCCATCAAGGCGGCCGACTTGTCGAACACGGCACGCAGATCCTCCTTGCCGCCGCCGCGCACCAGCACCGGGCAGCGCGCCGCCTCGACGACGCGGTGGAAGTCGTTGGGATCGGTGGTCGGGTCGGCCTTGACGATATCGGCACCCATCTCGCGGGCAAGCCGGGTCAAGGTGACGATCTTATCGGCGTCGCCGTCGACCATGTAGCCGCCATGCTCGGTGACCGGCAGCATGGCCAGCGGCTCGATCATCAGCGGCAGGCCGTATTTCTCGCAACCGGCGCGCACGCGGGCGATGTTCTGCACGCATTGCCGGAACAGGTCCGGCTCGTCGGGTAGCATGAACAGATTGACCACGACGCAAGCCGCATCCATCTCGATGGCGCCAAGCAAGGGCTCGGCTTCGTTCTGCAGCACCGCCCACATCGCCCGGTGGCGTATCCTGTTATAGGGATTGCCCATGTCGATGCGCATCACCAGCGCCGGCTTGTCCTTGCCAGGCACGGCCTGCAGCAGGTCGGCCTGGCCGTAGTTCATCTGGATGGCGTCGGGGCCGGCCTTGACCAGCTGGTTGACCACGCTGGCCATGTCTTCCAGCCCGGCAAGGAAACTCGGCTCGTTGCAGACGCCATGATCGATGGCGACGTCGAGGCAGCGGCCGCCGCCGAACAGCCGGTTCATACGGACTTTCTTGTTTACGCGCATAGGGCGCTCCTTTGATGTGTCTGGAGGTCGATGCCGTGCCGGTCGGCCAGCAAGGCGAGGAAGGTCGAGCGCTCGGTGGCAGCCTCGCTGGCGCTCCAGTCCTTGTGCGCCGCCAGCATGTCGAGAACGGCGTTGACGAGGTCGAAGCTGAGACCGCCTGAAATGGCGATGGTGGTGCGGCGCAAGAACAGGTCGGCAAGGCACTCGACCTGCTCGCGCTCGATGATGCGCCCCATCTCGCTTGCCGAATAGTCCGACTGCGGCAGCATCTGTTCGCCCGCCGGGTGCGAAACGAAATCCCTGGCCGACGTGCCATAGCGCTGCAGAAGCGTTTGCGCGCGCTCGACCGTCAGGCCATGCTCGGCGGCGAATGACGCGCACCAGGCGTCCGGGTCGGCCGGAAAATCACGGCCGCCACCGATGGCCATGTCCTGCGTTCCCTGGCTGCGCGCGAGGCCGAGCCGCTTCAGTACCATGTCGGCGGCCAGCGCTCCAAACGAACGGAAGGTGGTCCACTTGCCGCCGATCATGCACAGTGTCGCCGGCAGGCGCCCGCTCGCTTCTACGAACTCGCAAAAATGATCGCGCGGTATGCGGCTGGTAAAACTGTCCTCGCTGGCGGGCAAGGGTCGCACGCCGGCGAAGCGGAACACGATCTGGTTTTCAGCTACTTTGATCGACGGGAATACAAAGGCGAGCGACTGCAGGATGTAGCGCTGCTCGTCCTCCTCGCAACGGACCTTGTCCGGATCGTCGACCCGGATGTCGGTCGAGCCGATCAGCACCTTGCCGAGATAGGGAAACAGGATGCAGATGCGCCCGTCCTCGTTCTCGTAATAGACCATATGGCCGCCGAGCGCGTCGAACAGTTCTGCATTGTCGACGATGAGATGCGAGCCCTTGGTGCCGCCCATCATCGTCTGCGCCGCCGCCCCGATGGCCTTGTTGGTCAGGTCGATCCAGCCGCCAGTAGCGTTGATGACCAATTGCGCCCGTACCGGCAGTTGTTCGCCCGTCAGCGTGTCGGTAATGGCGAGGCTATCACCTGTCGACGATACCAGAGCGTAGTTCAAGGCGCGGGCGTTCGCCGCGCTCGCCGTGGCGTCCAGCAGCATCTCCAGGCCGAGGCGTTCGGGCCGGCTCACCCAGGCGTCGTAATAGGTCGCCGAATTGCGGATCGCCGGATTGATCGCCGGCCATTTTCTCAAGGTTTCGGCGCGGCCCCTGAACCTGTGCGTCGGCATCAAACGCCGTGCGGCGGTGAACAGGTCGTACATGGCAAGGCCGGTCTTGATGACCAGCGCACCACGCCGGCTCGGCCGCCGCGTCAGACCCAGGAAACGCACCGCACCGTTGGCAAGGCCGGAGAAAATGTCGAAGATCGGCACCGTCGTCGGCAACGGGACCACATAGTGCGGGGCATTCCTCAGCAGCCGGTCACGTTCGAGCAGCGATTCGCGCACCAGTTTGAATTCGCCGTTTTCGAGATAACGCAGGCCGCCATGCACCATGCGTGAAAGGGCGGCGCTGGCGCCGCTGCAATAATCGCCCTTTTCCGCCAGTACGACATCGACGCCTTGCAGCGCCAGTTCGCGAAAGACGCTGATGCCGTTGATGCCGCCACCGATGACGAGCACGGCGATATCAGGCCGGTCGCGCAGACCGGCTAACGTATGGCTACGGTTCATCGGGGCTGTTGCCTTTTTTTCTCAGGCATCCATCGCGGTGAGATGCGCGGCTGCCGCGGCGTCGATTGCCGCAAGCTCGCCTGCCGCAAGCGTGATCTCCCCGGCCCGCGCATTGTCGAGCGCCTGTTCGGGATTGCGCGCGCCGCACAGCGCGAAGGTGATGCCCGGCTGGGCGAGCGTCCAGGCGATGACGATCTGCGCGGTCGACGCCTGGTGGCTCTCGGCGATAGGGGCGATGGCCTCCTTCAGCTTTGCCACCTTCTGTCGGTTGGCCGTGGAAAAGCGCGGGTTGTCCTTGCGCTGGTCGTCGCCGCCGAATGTGCGGCCGGGGTCGACCGTGCCGGTGAGCAGCCCCAGCGCCAGCGACGAATAGCTGAGCGTGGCGATGTCATGGCGGCGAGTGATCGGCAGCAGGCTGCTCTCGATGTCGCGGTCGATCATCGAATAGCGCTCCTGGATCGCATCGAGCTGGCCGGCATCGATATAGTGGCCGAGATCCTCGGCGCTGATATTGCTGGCGCCGATGGCGCGGATCTTGCCGGCTGCCTTGAGCTTTTCCAATACCGCCATCGTCTCGGCGATCGGCGTCGTCGGGTCCTGCCAATGGGTGATGTAGAGGTCGATATGATCGGTGCCGAGACGCCGCAGGCTCTGCTCGACCTCATAGGCGATGCCGTCGGCGCCGAGATAGCGATGCACTGGCTTGTCGTCCTGGTCGAAGAAATGCCCGCCCTTGCCCGAATGCCAGTTCAGCCCGCATTTGGTCGCGATCACCACCTTGTCGCGCTTGCCCTTGATGGCGGTGCCGACGATCGCCTCGCTGCGGCCAAGACCGTAGGCCGGCGCTGTGTCGATCAGGCTGAGGCCGGCATCGATCGAGGCTTCGATCGCCCGCACCGACTCCTTTTCGTCGGTGCCGCCCCACATCCATCCGCCAATCGCCCAGGTGCCCAGGCCCACGGCCGACGCCGATATGCCGGACTTGCCGATCTGCCGCTGGATCTGTCGAGAATTCATGCTGCCTCCTGTTCGGCCAGCTCGAGGATCTGGAGCCCCGTGGCCTCGTCCGTGACGATGGTGTCGAGATGATTTCCGCGCATTGCGGCGAGGATCGGCGCGACCTTGCTGGCGCCACTTGCAATGCCGATCGAGCGCGGGATGGTCGCGAACTCGTCAAGCGTCAGCGAGACCAACGAACGGTTGAGCGAGTAGTTGCAAAGCTTGCCCCGGCGATCGATGAGATGGGCGAGCAGCTCGCCTGTTGCCCCGGACTTCTCGATCGCCTGGCGATCGGCATTCGAGGACGGATGCAAATCGTAGTAACTGGAATCGTCGGTCAGGATGGAGCCGACACCCACCACCGCGACATCGGCCTCGCGCGCCTTGCGAAACACGTCTGCGACGGAGCTGATGCCCATCAGCATCTCGCGCTGCTGCGCGGTGTCCGCAAACAACGGCGCATGGATCTGATAGGCGCGGCCGCCGAGCTTGTCGGCCATCAGCGAGGCGACGTGGTTGACATCGGTGTAGTGCTTGCCCTGCACCAGCCCGGTGGCGGGAATGATTTCGACGTCGTAGCGGCGCCCCGGCTTGAGACCGGCGACCAGCGCGCTGACGCCCTTGCCGCCGGTGATCGAGATGGTGTCGCCGTCCTTGATGGTGTCGAGCAGCAGCCCAGCCGCAGCCTCGCCGACCCGCTGCAGGGCGGTGTGCGGATTTTCGGAGACCGACGGCACCACCATCGCCCGCTCGATGCCGCCCAGCGCCACCAGCCGCGCTTCCAGGTCGACCAGATGGTCGATCGGCGACTTGATCTTGATCTCGACGAGACCAAGCTGGTGACCGCGCTTGATCAGCCGGTTGACGGTCGCGTGCGAGATGCCGAGTTCCCCGGCGATCTCGGCCTGGGTCTTGCCTTCGACATAATGCAGGACAAGCGCCTGGTGCATCTGACGAACAGCGGCGATGTCGTCGCGGGTGTTGGGAGGGGCCATGGTCTTGTTTCGCCGCCTTTGAGGTTCAGGACTTCTTGCGGTGCAGGAAGTGATCGATCGACACCGCTGCCAGCAGGATGCATCCCTTGATCATGTCCTGCCAATAGACCGAGACATCGAGCAGGATAAGCGAGCTCGTCACCACCGACAGCAGAGCCATGCCGAGGATCGCCCCGAAGATGGTGCCCGAGCCGCCATTCAGCGAGGCGCCGCCGATGACGGCCGCGGCGATGATGTTGAGCTCCATGCCGGCGCCGAAGGTCGGCGTCGCCGCGCCGAAGCGCGCCATGTAGATGACGCCGGCCACTCCGGCGAGGGTCGAGCACAGCACCGTGACCCAGAACTTCACCTGATTGGTCCTGATGCCGGAGAACTGCGCGGCCTTCTCGTTGGAGCCGGTGTAGAAAACCTTGCGGAAGGCCGTGGCGCGACGCAGCAGGAAGTCGAAGATCGCCACCACGACGATGAAGATCAGGATGACATAGGGGATGTTGTTGAAACTGCCCTGGCCGATGGCCTTGAAGGCCGGCGGCAAGGTGAACAGCGACAGCGGCGTGCCCTTGGTGACCACCAGGCACATGCCGCGCACGATGACCATGGCGGCCAGCGACGTGATGAAATGATTGAGCCCTATCACGGTCACGAAGAAGCCCATGGCCGCGCCGATCAGCGCGCTGACGCCGATGCCGATCAGGCTTGCCGTCCAGGGATCGAGCCCGGCGAGGAACAGCGCACCCGAGACCACCATCGAGAAACACACGACCGAGCCGACGGAAAGGTCGATGCCGCCGACGATGAGCAGGACGGTCATGCCGACGACGACGATGCCTTCGATGGAGAAGCTCATCAGCATGGCGCGGAAATTGCCCCATGTCAGGAAGTGCGGCGAGGCGAAGCTCATGGCGATGCACAGCGCCAGGATGATGACGATCAGCCCGGCCTCGCGCATCGAGGCGAGGTGAGCGAAGTTGATGCGCCGCCCGGCGGACTTGATCTCGGCGTGCACGAGCGCTTCTCCTGATTCCCTAGGCGACATTCTGGGCCTGCCTTTGAATTGAACTGTCCTGGACGCCCGAGGCGAGCATGATGATGGCTTCCTCGCCGAGCTCGCTGGCGGCGAGTTCGCCGGCGATCCTGCCTTCGCGCACCACAAGAACGCGGTCGCACAAGCCAATCAGCTCCGGCAGTTCGGACGAGATGATGATGACGCCGACACCGCTGCCAGCTAGCTGGCGCAGCAGCCGGTGAATCTCGACCTTGGCGCCGACATCGATCCCGCGCGTCGGCTCGTCCATGATGATGACCTTGGGACTGACGGACAGCTGCTTGGCGATAGCAACCTTCTGCTGGTTGCCACCGCTCAGCGTCGACACAGTGGCCTCGATGCCGGCCATGCGCACGCCGAGCCTGCCGGTCAGCTCCCGCGCCTGACGATCCTCGGCCTTGCGGTCGAGCAGGCCGAGGCGCCCGGTGAGCCGGCCGAGGTCGAGCGCCGATATGTTCGCCGCGATCGGCAGATCGAGGAACACGCCGGAGCCTTTGCGATCCTCAGAGAGATAGACCAGCCCCGCCTTGACCGCATCGCCATAACTGCGCGGCCGCAGCTGCTTTCCGTCGAGCGCGACGGTTCCAGAGGTCATTGGCCTGAGGCCGCAGACCGTCTGTGCGATCTCGCTGCGGCCGGCGCCGATCAGGCCGCCTATGCCCAGAATTTCGCCAGCGCGAAGCTGCAGATCGACGTCGGCGAAGCGGCGCCCATCGGAAAGCCCCTCGACCGACAGGAGAAGGCGCCCAGGCCCTTGCGGCGCCAGCTTGTCGGGATAGAGCTGGGTGATTTCGCGGCCGACCATCTTGCGCACGACATCGTCGGGTGAAACGGCGGCTATCGCATCGGTCGCCACGTAGCGGCCGTCGCGGAAGACGGTGACGCGGTCGCAGAGCGAGAAGATCTCGGCCATGCGGTGGCTGATATAGACCACCGAAATGCCACGTTCCCTAAGCCCGCGCAAGATCGAGAACAGGCGTTGCGCTTCGCTTTCGGTGAGTGCGGCGGTCGGCTCGTCGAGCATCAGCACCTTGCAGTCGAGCGTCAGCGCCTTGGCGATCTCGACGAGCTGCTGGTTGGAAATGGAGAGGTCGGCGACCCTGGTGCGCACCGGAATGGGCGCGAGCAGGTCCATGACCTTCTGGGCGTCAGCGTAGAGCTTCTGGAAATTCATCAGCGGCGCGCGCCGGCTGTTGATCGCGGCCATGTAGATGTTTTCGGCAACCGTGGCGTCCTGACACAGCGCGATCTCCTGGTGGACGAGCGCGATGCCGAGACGTTGGGCGGCCGCGGGCGAGTGAATCGAAATGCGCTCACCATCGATCAGGATGTCGCCCTCGTCGGGCTGCAATACACCGGCGATCATGTTCATCAGCGTCGACTTGCCGGCGCCGTTCTCGCCGCACAGCGCATGGATTTCGCCGCGCCGCAGCTCGAACCGCACGTCGCTCAGTGCCTTGACCGGGCCGAACGCCTTGGACAGGCCGCGGATTTCAAGAATGGGCGCCTGGGTCACGCCATGCTCCTGCGATGCTTGCGGGGGAGGAAGGAGGCCGAAGCCTCCTTCCCGGTTGGTCCGGCCTTGTGGAGGCCGGGGCGGCGATCGAGACTATTCCTCGATGCCCTTGGTGCCGCGACGCTTGAGGTACTTGTCCCAGTAGAAGTCGTCCGCATTGTCCTTGGAGACGATGGAGAAGCCATTGTCGACGAAGGGCACGCTCATCGGGTTGAAACCCGAACGCTTGGCGTCGTTCATCGGATCGATCAGGCCGGGATGCTTGGCCATCCACAACAGCATGAAGCCCATATAGCCCTGCATGCCCTGGTTGGGATTGACCGAGCCGAAGATCTCGCCGGCCTTGATCATGTCGAGGATCTTGGCGTTGACGTCGGCGAGCATGACGCGGATCTTGCCGCCGCCTTCCTTGGCGGCCTGGGCAGCACCGATGGCCGAGTTGGCCTCCGGCATGAACACGGCGCCGAGGTCCGGATGCGCCTGGGCCAGGCTCAAAACCGCCTGATAGGCCTTGGTCGGATCCTGGTTCGAAGCGGCGCGGCCGACGAGCTTCATGTCAGGCCATTTGGCTTCCATGCGGGCAACGAAGGCGTTGACGCGCTTGTCGTGGTTGTCCTGACCGGGATTCTCCAGCACCGCATATTCGCCCTTGCCATCCATCGCCTTGGCAACGGCGTCGGCGGCATAGGTGCCTTCGGCATTGTTGTCGGAGGTGATGTAGGAGACGCGCTTGGAATTCGGCGAGTCGGCGGCGAAGGTCACCACCGCGGTGCCCTGCTCGATGGCGCGGTTGATCGGCTCGATGAACGGATCGGAGTTCATCGGGTGTACCAGTATGCCGGCAGGCTTCTGCGCCAGCGCCTGGTCGAAGGTGGCGATCTGCTTGTTGACGTCGTATTCCGGCGTACCCGTATAGGCGGTCTCGCAGCCGAACTGCTGGCCGGCCTGCTTGAACATTTCATAGACCGGGAACCAGTATTCGACGCCCGAGACCATCACGTTCATGACGTATTTTTCACCCGGCTCGCATTTGAACGGGTTAGGGGTTTCGGCGCGTACCTGCATCGACCCAAAGCAGGTCGATGCAGCCGCCGCGATTGCGAGCGTGCTCAGAAATTTGCGCAAGTTTCCTCCCTTGGCCGAAGCCATCCTCAATGACCGTTGCAGGCACTCAGTGAGCGCTGCCGTATGGATTTGATGATGCCGACCTTCCTCCGAAAGCCGACGATCGGGACATTACAGCCCGGGCGCGCATTGTCAATATAATTCACATAGTGAAATATATTTCACAACCTACTTCAAGGGGATTCCTACCGGGGGGGGCTCGCAGGGCACCCTCCCGCCGGCCGCGTCTTTATCGCCTGAAGCCCCCGATCCTGTCTTTGATAGATCTGTTCCGGGCGCAGCGTGACGGCTCTCCATATGTCCGCTTGGCCAGAAGTCGGCTGCAGCTTCGGCTTCGCTTTCGGGGGCCTGAGCCTGGGCAGATCGATGGCCACCCCAGCCGCATATCAAAACGGCGCGCGGGCATTTGTGGCTGGCGGGCTGTTTTTGATGTTGGTTTTGGGGAGAGGATTTGCGTTTTCTGTCTGGCGGCTTGGCTTGGCTGGTTGCGGGCGCCTGATGACAGGCCGGCAGCACGGCACAGCACAAAACAAAAGAGCCCGCACGATGGCGGGCTTTTTTGAATTTGGTTGCGGGGACAGGATTTGAACCTGTGACCTTCAGGTTATGAGCCTGACGAGCTACCGGGCTGCTCCACCCCGCGTCAATTTTTGTGTAAGCCGAGGCCTACAGATAGGTATATGGCTGACCAAATGAAAGGGCCGCTTACGCGGCCCGTGATCCCTTGGCGGGCCATTTCATAAAGAGAAGATTTTTCTCCATCCGATTTGGATGTGAGATCAACGTGCGTTTGGCAGACCTGGCAGCGACCTACTCTCCCGCGTCTTGAGACGAAGTACCATCAGCGCTGGAGCGTTTCACGGCCGAGTTCGGAATGGGATCGGGTGCAGCCGCTCCGCCATAACCACCAGGTCGGCAAAACGCACGTTGTTCGAGAAGCTTTTGAGCGAAGGCGCACAAAGAGACATCGGCAGCGGAGCTGTCGGGTGCCTCTCGGGGCTGTTCGCTGGTCTTTGTGTGCCTTTACGGTTCTTGGTCTGGCGCCTTTCGAAGCGAAGCTTCGCAAGGTCGACCGACCGTCGGCGCTGATGCGCCGCACCCACGTAGCGCCGCCCGCAGGGCGGAACAAGCGTGAGTGAGAACAGACCATCTGACCTTGTCAGATGGGCATAAGGAATGAGAACGATCAAGCCGATCGAACTATTAGTACCGGTAAGCTTCAAGCGTTGCCGCTCTTCCACACCCGGCCTATCAACGTGGTCGTCTTCCACGGTTCTCAGGGAATACTCGTTTTAAGGTGGGTTTCCCGCTTAGATGCCTTCAGCGGTTATCCCGTCCGGATATAGCTACCCTGCTATGCGGCTGGCGCCACAACAGGTCCACCAGAGATCCGTCCATCCCGGTCCTCTCGTACTAGGGACAGATCCTTTCAATATTCCTACACCCACGGCAGATAGGGACCGAACTGTCTCACGACGTTCTGAACCCAACTCACGTACCGCTTTAAATGGCGAACAGCCATACCCTTGGGACCTGCTCCAGCCCCAGGATGCGATGAGTCGACATCGAGGTGCCAAACAACCCCGTCGATATGGACTCTTGGGGGTCATCAGCCTGTTATCCCCGGCGTACCTTTTATCCGTTGAGCGATGGCCCTTCCACGCGGGACCACCGGATCACTATGACCGACTTTCGTCTCTGCTCGACTTGTCAGTCTCGCAGTCAGGCAGGCTTATGCCATTGCACTCAGCGAACGATTTCCGACCGTTCTGAGCCCACCATCGCGCGCCTCCGTTACTCTTTAGGAGGCGACCGCCCCAGTCAAACTACCCACCATACATTGTCCCGGACCCGGATAACGGGCCGCGGTTAGACATCCATAGTAATAAGGGTGGTATTTCAAGGGTGGCTCCACCTGAGCTGGCGCCCAGGCTTCAAAGCCTACCACCTATCCTACACATGCCACTACGAATGCCAATGTAAAGCTATAGTAAAGGTGCACGGGGTCTTTCCGTCTAACCGCAGGAACCCCGCATCTTCACGGGGAATTCAATTTCACTGAGTCTATGCTGGAGACAGCGGGGAAGTCGTTACGCCATTCGTGCAGGTCGGAACTTACCCGACAAGGAATTTCGCTACCTTAGGACCGTTATAGTTACGGCCGCCGTTTACTGGGGCTTCGATTCAGAGCTTGCACCCCTCCTCTTAACCTTCCAGCACCGGGCAGGCGTCAGACCCTATACGTCGTCTTGCGACTTCGCAGAGCCCTGTGTTTTTGATAAACAGTCGCTACCCCCTGGTCTGTGCCACCCTCCTCTACTTGCGTAGAAAAGGGTCACGCTTCTTCCGAAGTTACGCGTGCAATTTGCCGAGTTCCTTCAGCATAGTTCTCTCAAGCGCCTTGGTATACTCTACCAGACCACCAGTGTCGGTTTCGGGTACGGTTTATAAGGAGGAGCTATTTCCTGGAACCACGCAGCAGCCCGTTCAATCCGATAAGATTGGACTACCTCAATGATCCGTCACTACCTCCAAGCCCACGAATATTAACGTGGTTCCCATCGACTACGCGTTTCCGCCTCGTCTTAGGGGCCGGCTAACCCTGCTCAGATTAGCTTTAAGCAGGAACCCTTGGTCTTTCGGCGGGGGAGTCTCTCACTCCCCTTACGTTACTCATGTCAGCATTCGCACTTCTGATACCTCCACCACCCCTCACGGGTATGGCTTCATCAGCTTACAGAACGCTCCGCTACCGCTTGGCCCTTGCGGACCAAACCCTAAGCTTCGGTGTATGGCTTTAGCCCCGTTACATTTTCGGCGCAAAGACCCTTATTTAGACCAGTGAGCTGTTACGCTTTCTTTAAATGATGGCTGCTTCTAAGCCAACATCCTGGTTGTTTTGGGATCCTCACATCCTTTCCCACTTAGCCATAACTTGGGGACCTTAGCTGTAGGTCAGGGTTGTTTCCCTTTTCACGACGGACGTTAGCACCCGCCGTGTGTCTGCCGACTAGTACTCCCAGGTATTCGGAGTTTGGTTAGGTTTGGTAATCCGGTGAGGACCCCTAGC
>NZ_RZQP01000074.1:25000-26725 GCF_003998165.1 Mesorhizobium sp. M7A.F.Ca.US.007.01.2.1
GCGCTCAAGGCTGGAACCGTGCTGCGCGTCGGCCTCGAGGTTCACGGCGATGCCGCCAAGGTCGTGCGCACCAGCGTCTACGACCGGACCCAGCACATCGTCACCATCGCGCTCAACGATCGCGGCCAGTATGTGCCGGCGCAGGAACCGGATCCGAACCCCGAATTGCTGACGGCCTTCGATGATTCGTCGGCGCCGGTGGTGGTGCGCGGCAACCTGCCCAACGTCTATGACGGCATCTACCGCGCCGCCTACTCCTACGGCATGTCCAAGGCGATGACGCAGCGGTTGATCAAGCTGCTGGCGTCCGATGTCGACTTCCAGTCTCGCCTCAGCCCCGCCGACCGCATCGAAGTCCTGTTCTCGCAGCCCGACGGCGACGATCAGACCTCGGACAGCTCCGAGCTTCTCTACGTCTCGGCGACGTTCGGCGGCCAGACCCGCAACTTCTACCGCTTCCAGATGCAGGACGGCGGCACCGACTATTTCGATGAGGACGGTTCGAGCGCCGAGCAGTTCCTGTTGCGCAATCCCCTGCCCGCCGGGAAATTCCGCTCCGGGTTCGGCGCCCGCAGGCATCCGATCCTCGGCTATGTCCGCATGCACACCGGCGTCGACTGGGCAGCACCCATCGGCACGCCGATCATCGCCGCCGGCAACGGCACGGTCGAGAAGGTCGGCTGGGCCGGCGGTTACGGCAAGCAGATCATCATCCGCCACGCCAATGGCTACGAAACCTCATACAATCACCAGAGCGCCTTTGCCAAAGGCATCGAACCGGGCGTGCACGTCCGCCAGGGCCAGACCATCGGCTTCCTCGGCCAAACCGGCCTCGCCACCGGCCCGCATCTTCACTACGAGCTGATCGTCAACGGCACCAAGGTCGATCCGATGCGTGTCCGCCTGCCGGTCGGCAAGGTGCTGAAGGGCGATGACCTCGTCGCCTTCAAGCGCGAACGCGAACGCATCGACGAACTGTTGAAGCAGGAAGACAGCGATTCGCTGAAGGTTGCGAGCGCCAAGATCGACGGTTGATCGGCTTCAGCCTGGCGTATCTTCGGCCTTTCGCGGCCATGGCAATCGATCACCGGGAATGGTCGTCCAGGCGATAACAGCCGCAAGCAGGCAAAGCAGCGCGGTCACCGAAGAAACCGCGGCAAACGCGGCGTCGCTGGCGGCGAGCCTTGTCGCATCGATGGCCGGGGCAAGCCCGGCTGGCGCCGGTTCACCAAATCCCGGGATGCCGGACGTTGCGCTCGCGTCCAGTGCATTCGCGTAGACCCACGCGGCAAGCGAGCCCATCGCCGCCACCGCGATCAGACCGCCGATGCGTGAGACGGCATTGTTGATGCCGGAGGCCGCCCCCGTGTCCTTGTCCTCCACCGCCGTCATGATCGCGGTCGACAAGGGCGACACGACCAGAGCCATGCCGAGCCCCATCAGCCCCATCAGCGGGAATGTTCCGGTCCAGAAATTGTGGATGCCGGCGTAGGTGAGCAAGGCCAGCCCGGCAAACGCAAAAGCCACGACCAGGCTGCCGCAGGCGATCGGAAAACGCGGTCCGATCCGGTCCGACAGCTTGCCGACAGGTCCCGACAAAAGCGCGATCGATGCCGACAAGGGCAGGAAGATGAAGCCGACCTCGGCCGTGCTCAGGCCCCAGCCGGCGATCAGCAGCATTGGCAGATAGAAAAGGTTGGCCGACAGCGCAAAATAGAGGAAGAA
>NZ_RZQP01000075.1:0-25798 GCF_003998165.1 Mesorhizobium sp. M7A.F.Ca.US.007.01.2.1
ATTTCACTGCGCGACAGTTCGTTCAGCACCATGCCGCTGCGCTCGACCGGGGCCGGGGGCGGCGGGGGTGGCGGCGCCTTCGGTGCTTCCGGCACGACGACGGGTGCGGCCACGACCGCCGGCTTCGGTGTGAAGACGGGGGCGGCAACAGGCTCCGGCTTGTCGCCGGGCATCGAGAACTTGCGCTTCTTGGTTTCGACGACGACCTGCTTGGTGCGGCCGTGCGAGAAGTTCTGGCGCACAGTGCCCTGTTCCATACCGGGGCGCTTCAGCGTCAAGGTCTTCTTCGGCGTCACACTCAGCGTATTGTCGTCACCCGATTTCGTATCGCTCATTCCATATCCTCTGCGGCATCATCTTCGTCAGCAACAGCCGCAAGCATTGCCAGATCGTCCGGGGAACCGCCCCGATACCGGTCGAGCGCAACCATGCGCTTCTGGACCGCCCTGCCCGCGTCTCCCGCGAGAACGGCAGCATGTATCACATTTGTACCCCCCAATGCCAAGCTCAACTCGGCCTCGGAGAAAAGTTTGTAGGCAAGGATAGCGGGCCCACCAAGATGGACCGTCGCCCGTCGCGCCTGGCTGATCTTGCGCACGCCGTCATCGGACGCCTCGGAAGCATGCAGCACGAAAAGCGCCAATCCGCCGCGCACCGCGCTCTCGACCTTGGTAGCACCAAGCGAAATTGCGCCTGCCTTGCGGGCAAGACCAAGCATGCCCAGAGCGTGCCTGGAAAGCAGCCCGTCGACCATGCCGCCAAGATCGGGCGGCACGACCACCTGTGCCTTGAAGGCGCGGGCAAAGAGGTTTTTCGCCGCAGCCTTGTCGATATGTAGGCGGTCGGCACTCACCCAGCAACCGCGGCCGGGCAGATTTCTCTTGATGTCGGGAACGACGGCCGAATCCGGGCCGACGACGAACCGGATCAGATCATCCGGTTCGGCTTGTTTGCGCGTAACGATGCAGGTGCGATCGTTCATCTCGTCCAAGGGCGGGTTCGGTGCGATGCGGTTTCACCTCACGCACCAACGGCTTCGTCAGCCGAGACTTCTTCGGCTGCAAGCTCGTCTTCGGTGATCCAGCCGGCCTTGAGGCGGGCGGCCAGAACCATCTGTTCGGCGTCTGCGCGGGTCACGCCATGATTGGCCAGCACGCCCGGATAGACTTTTGTCTCGCCGTCCTTGCGTTCCTTCCAGCCGGTCAGGTCGTCGGCGGCATAGCCGGCGAAATCCTCGATCGTCTTCACGCCATCCTCGCCAAGCGTCACCATCATGGCGGTGGTGACGCCGGGGATTTCGCGCAATTCGTCCGAAACGCCGAGCGCCTTGCGCTTGTCGTCGTGCTCGGCCTCGATCTTCTCCAGATATTCGCGGGCGCGGGTCTGTATCTCCGAAGCTGTGTCCTCGTCGAAACCATCGATAGAGGCGATCTCGCCGGAATCGACATAAGCGACTTCCTCAACGCTGGTGAAGCCTTCGGAGGCCAGCACCTGGCCGACCATCTCGTCGACGTCGAGGGCTTCCATGAACAGCGACGAACGCTCGACGAATTCCTTCTGGCGGCGCTCGGATTCTTCGGCTTCGGTCAGGATATCGATATCCCAGCCGGTCAGCTGCGAAGCCAGACGCACGTTCTGGCCGCGGCGACCGATGGCCAGCGACAGCTGGTCGTCGGGAACCACGACTTCGATGCGTTCGGCATCCTCGTCGAGCACGACCTTGGCGACTTCCGCCGGCTGCAGCGCATTGACGATGAAGGACGCCGCAGAAGGCGACCACGGAATGATGTCGATCTTCTCACCCTGCAATTCGCCGACGACGGCCTGGACGCGGCTGCCGCGCATGCCGACGCAGGCGCCGACCGGATCGATCGAAGAGTCCCGCGAGATGACGGCGATCTTGGCGCGCGAACCTGGGTCGCGGGCGACCGACTTGATCTCGATGATGCCGTCATAGATTTCCGGCACTTCCATGGTGAACAGCTTGGCCATGAACTGCGGATGGGTGCGCGACAGGAAGATCTGCGGGCCGCGCTGCTCGCGGCGCACATCGTAGACATAGGCGCGGACGCGGTCGCCATATTTGTAGTTCTCGCGCGGGATCAGCTCATCGCGACGGATGATCGCTTCGCCGCGGCCGAGATCGACGATGACATTGCCGTATTCGACGCGCTTGACGGTACCGTTGACGATCTCGCCGATGCGGTCCTTGTACTCGTCATACTGGCGGTCGCGTTCGGCCTCGCGGACCTTCTGGACGATGACCTGCTTGGCCGACTGGGCGGCGATGCGGCCGAAATCCATGGGCGGCAGCTGTTCGGCGATGAAGTCGCCGAGCTGGGCGTCGGGATTGCGCTCGCGAGCCGAGGAAATGGCGATCTGCGTGGCATAGTCATCGACCTTCTCGACCACTTCCATCAGCCGCTGCAGCTTCATCTCACCGGTGTTCGGGTTGATGTCGGCGCGGATGTTGGTCTCCTGACCGTAACGCGAGCGCGCCGCCTTCTGGATCGCATCGGCCATGGCGGCGATGACGATCGACTTGTCGATCGACTTTTCACGCGCGACCGCGTCGGCGATCTGCAGCAATTCAAGTCTGTTGGCGCTTACAACCATCGTTTTTCTCCCGAGCTTGTTTGCCGGACCTTTGCGCCCGGCAGCTCAATCATAGTTCCTGTTCGTGTTCTTCCGTGGCGTCCGCTTCCGCACCCGACTCGTCGTCGTCCGGTTCGCCACGGCGCTTCTTGGCTTCCTTGCGCGCCCTGTTGTCCTTCGACAGGGCATCGCGGATGAGATCGTCGGTCAGGATCAGGCGCACATCGGCAATCGCGTCATAGGGGACGCGCACCGTCGGCTCCTCGCCATAGGCTGCCTTGTCGCGCTCGATCAGCACATCGTCTTCGCCGGCTTCGGCGATCTTGCCCTTGAAGCGCTTGCGGTCGGCGACGACGATCGATGTTTCCATTTTCACCAGATGACCCGTCCAGGTCGTGAAATCCGATTTGCGGACCAGCGGCCGGTCGATGCCGGGCGACGAGACTTCAAGATGGTAGGCCTTTTCGATCGGATCATCGACATCGAGCGCCGGCGACACCGCGCGGCTGACCTCTTCGCAATCCTCGACGGTCATGGTGCCGTCCTCGCGTTCGGCCATGATCTGCAGCGTCAGCCCGTTCTGGCCCGACAGATGCACCCGCACGAGACGGAAGCCGATGCCGCGCAGAACCGGCTGGACGATCAGCGCGATGCGCGCATCGATGCCGCTTTCGCGGATGATGCGATCGTCGCCCTCGCTTGCCGTTGCAGTCATTGAAGCCCTGTCGTTCTCTACCAAGTTATCGGCAGGTAATAAAAAAGAGCGGGACCGGGTGGACCCACTCTTCGTCATACCGACCAAGAATTTGAGGCTGATATAGACGATCGCGGCCTGTGTTTCAAGCCCGCTATGCTGGTCGGGCAACGCTGCCATCGAGGTGGCCCCCGCCAGCGTTGCATGGAGCGCATGGCGCCCATGCGGCGGCCCCCATGGGATTGGCGCTGAAACGCACCTACTTACGCTGCGCTGCACAAAGGTGGCCGTGCGCCACACGTGCGCGAAAGGACATGATCATGAGCAATCGCAAGATATTTTCTGCAATAGGCGACTTCTTCACCGTATTCGGCAGCGCCGTGGCCGCTTCACGGGCCGTGGAAGCCGGTCGCAGGCCGCGCGCCGACGACCTGCGCAACCTCGGCGTCGAGCCGGCCGCCTTCGATCGCATCGGCCGCCGCTTTTAGCTTTGACGCAATTCCGGACGGAAAACCGTTTCACACTTTTCCTGGAATTGCTCTAAGACCGCGAGCTTATTTCCGAATGAAGGTAAGATAGGCCGGCCGCCGGCCCTCACGAATGGCCTTGGCCTCGTAACGGGTGCCCGGCCAACCATCATAGGGCCGGTGCCAGTCCGCCGCCTCGCAAGCCTGCCATGCGAACGCGCCATGCGCGCGGCAATGCAGCAAGGTCCAGTTGACATAAGTGTCGATGTCGGAGGCGAAGCGGAATTTTGAACCAGGCTTCAGCACGCGCGCGAACCGCTCGAGATTGACCGGGCTTACGAAACGTCGCTTCCAGTGTTTCTTCTTCGGCCAGGGGTCGGGATAGAGCAGATCGAGGCCGCCGAGCGAGGCCTGCGGCAGCCAGTCGAGCAGCCTTGTGGCGTCGTCGTCATAAACCCGCAGATTGGCGAGCGGTTTCTCGCGCACCGCCATCATCATCTTGGCCATGCCGTTGACGAAGGGCTCGACGCCGATAAAGCCGATCGAAGGCGCCTCGGTCGCGCGGTGCAGGAGATGTTCGCCACCGCCGAAGCCAATCTCGAGGCGAACCGCGCTGACATCGGTCTGAAACAGAGTTTGCAGATCGGCCGGCGGCTCGGCCGCCAGATCGAGCCGATATACACCGAAGCCGCTTTCCAGCGCGGCCGCCTGTTGCGGACGCATGGTCTTGCCGCGCCGGCGACCGAAAAAGGCTTCGGTCGCGCGGCTTGGTCTGTCCTTCGGATCCATGGCGGGACTTCGCGGCGCCGCTGTCAGGCGGCGACCGCGTCCTTGAGCGCCTTGGCGAGATCGGTCTTTTCCCAGGAGAAAGACCCATCACGGCCGGCCTTGCGGCCGAAATGGCCGTAGGACGACGTCTTGGCGTAGATCGGTTTGTTGAGATCGAGGTGACGGCGGATGCCCGACGGCGACAGATCCATCACCGTGCGCAGCGCGTCCTCGAGCTTTGCCTCGTCGACCTTGCCGGTACCATGCAAGTCGACATAGACCGACAGCGGCTGGGCGACGCCGATGGCGTAGGAAAGCTGGATGGTGCAGCGGTCGGCGAGTTTCGCCGCCACCACGTTCTTGGCCAGGTAGCGCGCCGCATAGGCTGCCGAACGATCCACCTTGGTGGTGTCCTTGCCGGAGAAAGCGCCGCCGCCATGGGGTGCGGCACCACCGTAGGTGTCGACGATGATCTTGCGGCCGGTCAGGCCGGCGTCGCCGTCCGGCCCGCCGATGACGAACTTGCCGGTCGGATTGATGTACCACATGCAATCGTCGGCGATCTTGAGGTCGCCCAGCGCCTCGCGGATATAGGGTTCGACGACCTTGCGGACCTTCTTTGAATCCCAGCTCGCATCGAGATGCTGCGTGGACAGCACGATCTGCGTCGCCTCGGCGGCCTTGCCATCGACATAGCGAACGGTGACCTGGCTCTTGGCATCCGGCCCGAGCCTGCCGGCTTCACCGCTGCCTTCGTGACGGGCAGCAGCCAGCAGTTCGAGGATCTTGTGGCTGTAGTAGATCGGCGCCGGCATCAAATCCGGCGTCTCGCGGCAGGCATAACCGAACATGATGCCCTGGTCGCCGGCACCCTCTTCGCCCTGACGGTCGGCAGCGTTGTCGACGCCCTGGCCGATGTCAGGCGACTGGCCGTGCAGCAGAACCTCGATCTTCGCCGTTTTCCAGTGGAAGCCGGCCTGCTCGTAGCCGATTTCGCGGATCGCCTTGCGGGCGACCGATTTGAACTTGGCCGGATTGACGACCGGATGGCCGGCGGCATCCTTGAGGATGTTGCCTGCCTTGTCCTTCTTCAGCAGCGTTTCCGGGACGCGCACTTCGCCGGCGATGACGACACGGTTGGTGGTGGCCAGCGTCTCGCAGGCGACACGGACTTTCCACGGGTCCATGCCGGTCTTCTTGGCTTCGCGATAGACCAGATCGACGATCTCGTCGGAAATCCGGTCACAGACTTTGTCAGGATGGCCCTCGGCAACGGATTCCGAGGTAAAGAAGTAGTTCTGCCGCGTCACGGGTGTCCCCTCTTGAAAAACGATCGGCAGGCTGCCGATTTTGGCGCGCCACGTGTTAGCGGGGCGAAGCGCCGCTCGTCAAGCGGTGCTTCGGCTCTGGCATGAATGTCGATGCCGTTATCTTGTGCCACCGGCGGCGGGGCGCCGCCGGTCCTGGCGTGATTGAGGATCAGTCGGGATCGTCGGCGGAGAGGGACTTGACCAGGTCTATGATCCTGCGGCGCACCTTGGCGTCGGCGATCTTGACAAAGGCCCGGTTGAGCTGAAGGCCTTCAGGGCTGCCGCAGAATTCGACAGCGAAAGCCATCGAAGCGTCCTCGGCAAATCCACGGCCCGCCACAGGCTCCTGGCCGGGCGCATCCTCAAAAAAGAAAGCGACAGGCACGCCGAGTATGGACGCGATCGCCTGCAGACGGCTGGCGCCGACGCGGTTGGTGCCCTTTTCATATTTCTGAATCTGTTGAAATGTGATGCCGAGGTTTTCTCCCAGCTTTTCCTGGCTCATTCCAAGCATGTTGCGGCGAAGCCGAATGCGACTGCCAACATGGATGTCGATCGGATTCGGTTTCTTCTTGTTATCTTCTGTCATTTTTTCCTCGCCGAATTTTTTCGGCTTTCTCTATTTTTTTTCCTGCCCAAACAAAGCCGGAGGCAACTGCCCCAACAGAACGATCCACCGGCTTCGAGAAATTTTCAGGCACTTACAGTATGAGTTTCTAATGTGTTGGCTGTCAATTCACCCGTAGCCTTTGCCTTACGTTCAACAGCGCTGCCCCAACGGCAAACAGCAACATGATCAGCATTCCGTTAATGCGCCGTTGGCCGGGAGATATGAGCGCCTGTCCGGAAATCGGTATGTGGGCATCGATGGCGCCGCGCGCGTCGATAGCAAGCGCATCGACGATGCGCCCGCGCGGATCGACGACGGCCGAGATGCCGTTGTTGGCGGCACGCACCAATGGCAATCCATTTTCCACCGCACGGATCTGGGCCTGCCTGAAATGCTGATACGGACCCGGCGTGTCGCCGAACCACGCATCATTGGTAACGTTCACAATAAGCTGCGCTGACGCAGCGTCAACTGCCACAAGATCGGGAAAGATCACCTCATAACAGATAAATGGCAGCGCACGGATGCCGTCGGGTAGCGTGATGGCGTGCCGCTCATTGCCGGCCGCGAAACTCATCGGCCCGGCAACCAGTTGCTCGATGCCGAAACGCTGGAGCAGATCGGCGAAAGGCAGGTATTCGCCGAACGGCACCAGGTGAACCTTGTCGACGGCGTCCGTGATTTCACCCTTGTCGTCGATCGCCACCACGGAGTTGTAGTAGCGGCTGTCGGCATTTGCGGCCGAGCCGCCTTCCTCGCGGACGACGCCGGCAATCAGCATCTGGCCGGGTCCGAGCATATCCCCCAGCGCCGTCAATGCGTCCGGACGCTCGGTGAAGAGGAACGGCACCGAGGTTTCGGGCCACAGGATCAGTTGCGGCTTTTGATGGCCTGGATCCGGCGCCTTGCCCGAGAGCCCCATCAGGACCGCGAAGATGCGGTCGCGCACCGAGGCATCCCATTTTTCCGACAGGTCCACGGCCGGCTGGACAATGCGGACATCCAGGCTGCGTGAAGCTGGCGATTCGGGAGCGGCAAGCCTGATATAGCCGAAGCCGACATGGGCAGCGACGAGCACGACAAACAGTGCCGCGCCGAGGCGCAGGTGCCGACGTGCCGCCAGCAGTGCCGGCAGTGCGAAGACGAACACCGCGAGCGCGTTCATGCCGATCATGCCCGTCACCGAGACGCTCTGCATCAGCAGCGGCACGGGCATGGCCGCGTAGCCGACGGCATTCCAGGGAAAACCGGTGAACAGGAAATCGCGCAGCCATTCCGCCAGGCCGAAGCCGAAGGCAAGGGCGGCGATGCGGCCAATGTCGTTGCTCCACAGCAGCCGGGCAACGATTGCCGCAAAGCCGTAGAAAAAGGCGAGCATGAAAGGAATGCCGACCACCGCGAAGGGAAGCGCCCAGGCAAAGCTGTCGGCCTCGACCAGCAGCGCCGAGCCGATCCACCAGAGGCCGGCGAGGAAATAGCCGAAACCGAACCACCAACCGACGGCGAAAGCCGGCCGCAGACGCCGGAACAGACTGCCTGAAGCTTCGCCGGTGGCGCCGTCGAGCAGCCAGACCAGCAGCGGGAACGAGACGAAACAGGCGGCGAAGAAGTCGTAAGGCGCCTGCCCAAGCACCGCGAGGGCGCCTGCGAGAAACGCCACGAGCGCACGCCGCCAACCCCAAAGCAGAATTATCCGGCCGGTGAGGCGCTCCATGCATACTTCCGAGTCGCGAATCAGGACACAAGATTTAACAGGCTGCGCTCCGCGCTCCAAACGGCGCATGGGCTAGCTGAGATGCACAGCTCCGGCCCTGCCTACCGGTGCCAACCCTCGATTTGAACGCCCCCCAGCCGCTCGGCCTCCTCGCGCTGAACCGAACGGATGGTCTGCGTGAAGGTCCAGACATGGCCCTCGGGGTCGCGTGCACGATACTGGCGCTCACCCTAGAACTGATCCGCCGGCTCCTGGATTATATCAGCGTCGAGCGCCCGCGCCTGCTCGCAATGCGCATCCAGGCCACCCTTCAGCCTGACATAGATCGACTGCGTGTTCTTGCCCGAGAGCGAAGCCGGGCTGGCGACGTAATCGCTCCATTCGGAATCGACGATGATGTAGCTGTCGCCGAACCGCATCTCTGCATGGATGAGCTTTCCCTCGGCATCGCTGACCACCATGCTGCGCTCGAAGCCGAAAGCCGCCTCGAGCCAGTCCAGCGCGGCATGCGGATCCTTGTAGAAAACACCAGAGCCCAGACTTGGATGCTTGAACGGGTCGTCGATAGTCATCGTGCGAGCGAAACGCTCACGCCTGTTCGGTGCGCGCCGTGGCACGCCGGCGACGCTCACCCTTCTGGCTCTGCACGATGCGCACGCGCTTGACGCGGCGCGGATCAGCGTCGAGGACGTGAAATTCGAAACCGGGTATGGCCTGCACCACCTCGCCGCGGGCCGGAACACGGCCAAGCGTGTTGAAAATCATGCCGCCGATGGTGTCGACATATTCGCCATGTTCACCGGCGGCGAAATCCCCGCCGATCATCTTGGCGACGTCGTCGATCTCGGCCTTGCCATCGACGATGAACACGCCGTCGCCGCTCTGGGTGATCATTGGCTCGTCGTCGTCATGCTCGTCCTCGATGTCGCCGACCACCATCTCGACGATGTCTTCCAGCGAGGCAAGGCCGTCGGTGCCGCCATATTCATCGATGACCAGCGCCATTTGCGTGCGCGTCGTCTGCATGCGAGCCATCAGGTCGGAGGCGAGCATCGACGGCGGCACGAACAGCACCGGGCGGATCAGATTGAGGTCGCCAATGGTGCGTGCGAGATCGACCTGGGCGAGATCGAGAACCGTGGCGACGGGTGCTTTCCTGGTCGAGCGGCCCTTCTTGACGCGCGCGATCTTGGTGATGTGGGCCAGCACATCACGGATATGGACCATGCCGCGCGGATCATCGAGGGTCTCTGAATAGACCGGCATGCGGGAATGGCCGGATTGCTCGAAGGTGCCCAGCAGATCGCCGAGCGTCGTCGTGATTTCGACCCCTTGAATGTCGGCGCGCGGTACCATGACGTCCTCGACGCGCACTTCGCGCAGCCGCAGGATGTTGTTGAGCATGGCGCGTTCGCCGGGCGAGAAGGCGCCGGCATCGCTCGTTGTCTCGGCAAGCGCGCCGGCGATTTCCTCCCGCAGGCTGGTTCCGTTGCGTTGCCTGAACAGGCCAAGAACGCGGTCGAACAGGGAGGGACCGGCAGGCGATGTCTCGCTGGCAGCGCTGCCGATGCTGGCAGCACCAGAGGTGCCGGCAGCAGCAGAGGTACTGCTAGCACCAGAGGCAACGGTACTCGGACTTGATCCCTCTTCCGACGTATCGGAAGCCTTGGTTGCACTGCCGGCGTCGGGGCGGGCGGCAGTCTCTGGTTTGTCGTTCATCGTCGTCCGGTCAATTGGTCAGATGTAGTTACGCGTAGGGGTCGGGAATGGCAAGCCTTGCAAGCGCCGCGCGTTCGACGGCTTCCATCGCCTCGGCCTCGGCCTCGGTCTCGTGATCGTAGCCCAGCAGATGCAGCAGGCCGTGGATGACGAGATGGGTGATATGGTTCTCGACAGGCTTGTCTTCCAGTACCGCTTCATGGGCGACCGTTTCGGCGGCCAGCACGATGTCGCCCAGCATCGGCGGCAACGGACCGCCCTGCGCAAACGGAAAAGCCGGGAAAGACAAGACGTTGGTCGGTTTGTCCTTGCCGCGCCAGCCGGCGTTGAGAACCTGGATATGGGCGTCGTCGGAAAAAACGAGACTGAGTTCGGAACGGCCCGCCACGCCGGTTTCGGCAAAAGCCGCCTTAACGGCCCGATCGACCAGCCGCGTCAGGCTTGCCTCGTCGGGCCAGTTGCCCGCCTCAACCGCTATGTCGATGTCGACGGGAATATTCCCGTCGCCGGATATTATGTCCTCAGGCATGAAGCCGCATCGCCAACATCAATTCTCGGCGCCGAGGCCACGCGCCAGCTTGGCGTCCCGGTCGTAGGCCCTGACGATTTCCGCCACCAGCGGATGGCGAACCACGTCGCCGTCGTTGAAGCGCACGGTGACCGCGCCCGCCACGCCGTCCAGCACCCGCAAGGCTTCGACCAGACCCGATTTGGTGTTCGAGGGAAGGTCGATCTGGGTCGGATCGCCGGTGACGATCATGCGCGAGTTTTCGCCCAGACGCGTCAGGAACATCTTCATCTGCATCGGCGTGGTGTTCTGCGCCTCGTCGAGGATAACGGCGGCATGCGCCAGCGTGCGGCCGCGCATGAAGGCAAGCGGCGCGATTTCGATCACTTCGGCGGCAATGGCGCGCTCGACCTTGTCGGCCGGCATCATGTCGTAGAGCGCGTCATAGAGCGGCCGCAGATAGGGATCGACCTTCTCCTTCATGTCGCCGGGCAGGAAGCCCAGCCGCTCGCCGGCCTCGACCGCCGGCCGCGAGAGAATGATGCGCTCGACCATGCCGCGCTCGAGCAGCATCGCCGCGTGCGCCACCGCCAGGTAGGTCTTGCCGGTGCCGGCCGGGCCGATGCCGAACACCAGTTCCGACCGTTCAAGCGCCCGCATGTAGGCGTCCTGGTTGAGCGAACGGGCATAGATCGTCTTCTTGCGGGTGGCGATCTGGGCGGCGGAGACCTTGCCCTTGCGTTCCAGCGTTGGCAGGGTCAACTGATCGTCGGCGGCAATCGCCATGCGCACGGCGCCGTCAACGTCGGACTGGCCGATATCGACGCCTTTCTGGAGAATGCCGTAAAGATTGTCCAGGGCGCGGCGCGCCTGCTCGGCGGCAGAAGCGGACCCTTTGATGGTCAGCTGGTTGCCGCGTGAGCGGATGTCGACGCCAAGCTTCTGCTCGAGCCGGGCGAGGTTTTCGTCGAACTGACCATAGAGGGCGCTGGCAAGCTTGTTGTTGTCGAAAGTCAGAACGATGTGCGCCATGTCAGAAGCCCCAGATGCCGGTACCGGGGGCAGGTTCTTCAGCTCTGCTGCGCTCAACCGTCTCTCCTCATCTGCCGAGACCCTCAGGCCAATTCGGCGAACAGGCTGTTGTAGCCCGTCTTCGTGATTCGCACCTGGATAATGTCACCGATTTCGCCGGCCTTTTCATCAACAATAACCGGCTGCAGCCAAGGTGAGCGGCCTACCTTCTGGCCGGCCTGGCGGCCGGGCTTCTCGATCAGCGTGTCGATGGTGCTGCCGATGAGGCTCAAGCCGAAGTCCTGCTGCTGCTTCACAAGCAGAGCCTGCAGCCGCTGCAGGCGCTCGTCCTTGACCGTTTCCGGCACATGATCGGCCATTTCGGCGCCTGGCGTGCCGGGGCGCGGCGAATATTTGAAGGAGAAGGCCGAGGCGTAATTCACCTGACGCACCAGCTCCATGGTCGCCTCGAAATCCGCTTCTGTCTCGCCGGGAAAGCCGACGATGAAGTCGCCGGAAAGCGCGATGTCAGGCCGGGCAGTGCGGATACGGTCGAGCAGCGCCAGATAATCCCTCGCCGTGTGCCGGCGATTCATCGCCTTGAGGATGCGGTCGGAGCCCGATTGCACCGGCAGATGCAGATAGGGCATCAACGCCGGCAGATCGCGATGGGCCGCTATCAACTCGTCATCCATGTCGCGCGGGTGGCTGGTGGTGTAGCGCAGACGCGCCAGCCCGGGGATTTCGGCCAGCCTGAACAGCAGGCGGCCAAGGCCCCACTCGTGGCCGTTCTCGCCCTGGCCATGCCAGGCATTGACGTTCTGGCCAAGCAGCGTCACTTCGCGCACCCCGGCTTCAGCCAGGCGCTCAGCCTCCGCGACAATCTGCGCCACCGGCCGGGAAACTTCGGAGCCTCTGGTATAGGGCACGACGCAGAAGGTGCAGAACTTGTCGCAGCCTTCCTGCACGGTGAGGAAGGCGGTGACGCCGCGCTTGATGACCTCGGCGCGCTTGGACTGCGGCAGATGCTCGAACTTGTCCTCGATGGCGTAGTCGGTCTCGACGATCTTTTCGCCGCCGCGCACCCGCGCCAGCACGTCGGGGAGCCGGTGATAAGTCTGCGGGCCGATGACCAGGTCGACGGCCGGCGAACGGCGGATGATCTCGGCGCCTTCGGCCTGCGCCACGCAGCCGGCGACGCCGACCAGCATCTCGCGGCCGGCCAGGGCACGCTCGGCTTTCATGTCGCGGATACGGCCGAGCTCGGAATAGACCTTTTCGGCCGCCTTCTCCCTGATATGACAGGTGTTCAGCAGCACCAGGTCCGCCTCGCCAATGGCATCGGTCGCGGAATAGCCGTCGGCAGCCAGCGCATCGGCCATACGCTGCGAATCATAGACGTTCATCTGGCAGCCATAGGTCTTGATGAAGACTTTTTTCGCTGCCGTGGAAAGCACTGCCGGCTGTCCAGCCATAGTGCCGATGTCGTCGCTTTCTATCGTGTTCAAGTCCATAAGGCGGCTTCTAACGCCTTTCCGTGACAAAAAACAGACGATTCTCGGCCCGCGCCAGCAAGGGCATGCCGGGGCTAGCGGCTCGGCCGCGGGTCGGCAAGCGCCGCCTGCATCATCTCACGCACCTGGCTTTCCATCAGTTTCGACGTCTCCTTGCGGTTCGAACCCTTGGAAAAGGCGATTGCCTCGCCGAAATGCACCTCGACGTCGAGCGCGCCCTCCGCCAGCAATACCTTGAGATGCGGCATCAAATCCTCATCGCCGATCCAGGCGGCAAGCGGGCGATGCCGGCGGCCGAGCGGCACGCCGTGCAGACGCGTATAGGCGATCGCCACCGGCTGGATGAACACCTGTTCCGCCGCGCCTTCCGAAATCGCCATCGAGGCGGCGCCGAACAGCGTGCTCTTGAACGGCAGGACCATATTGCCGTCGCCGGTCGAGCCCTCGGCAAACAGCACCATCGCATCGCCCTTGGCCATGCGGCTGGCAATCTCGCTTGCCTGGTCGCCCGACGAACGCTTGCGCTCGCGCTCGATGAACACGGTACGCTGCAGCTTCGAAAGCATGCCGATCAGCGGCCAGCCTTCCATATCAGCCCTGGCGATGAATTTTACGTCGGCAAAAGAGCCGAGCACCATGATGTCGGTCCAGGAGATGTGATTGGACGCAACCAGCAGCGGGCGCTTGTCGGACAGCGTCCCCTTGACATGGATGCGCATGCCGAGCGCCCTGATGATCAGCCTGTGCCAGATCTTGAGGATGAAGGTTTCCGGCCACCAGCCGGTCTTCATCGACAGTATCTGTAACGGCACGAGGACCAGCGAACCGGCGACAACGAGGCCCAGCGCCAGGAAAATCCTGATTTTCTTGATCATCGCCCCATCCCGGCCGTCTCGCTAGCGAAGATCGCGGCGCATGACAAGCGCGCCGGTCGGTCCGTGTTCGGCCGACCTGTAGTAATTCGGCCGCTTGCCGACCTCGCGGAAGCCCAGCCGGCGATAAAGCGCGATCGCCGCGACATTAGTCTCGTCGACCTCGAGGAACAGCGCTTCGGCGCGCTGCGCGTGCAGTTCGCGCAACACCGCGTCCATCAATTGCCAGCCCAACCCCTGCCGGCGATGCGATCGCGCCACCGCGACGGTCAGGATCTCGCCCTCGCCTGCCGCAAGCCGCGCCAGCACGAAGCCGACGGGCGGCTTGGAGCCCTGTCCGGTTTCGCGCGCGGCATAGCCGAACACGGTGTCCTGTTCGAGCAAGGCGGCAAATTCGCCATCGGTCCAGGGGCGGACAAAGTCCTCGCGATGCAGCAGCGAGACCGCCGGACTGTCGGCGATCCTCAGCGGCTCGAGCGCATAGTCCCGGCGGCGTGGTTGGAGAAAAGGTATGCGCATCTAATCTTTGTTTTCTTGTTTGACCATGATCTCTGGACAAACGGGAACCGTTGTCCGTGAAAACCGGCTTCCACTTTTCGGGATCATGGTCTGGTCCTTGAAAGAATGAACCCGGCCTGCGGCTTGGCGTCGGCGCCGCGCAGGTAGAGTGGTTTCGGCCGTTCGCCCGCGCCCTTGGCGGCAGCCAGGCGGGCGTAGGTGACAATGTCGGCGGTGGCCGTCCGAGGGCCGACATCGAATTCGCGCCCGGCCGATGCGCTGATGAGCGCTGCAGCGGTGCCGGCAAGCACCAGAGACGTTGCCTTCGCCATTGCCACCACGTCGGCCAGCGTGGCCACGGCCGGACCGTAAGTCAAGACTAACCTTTCGTCGTAAAAAGCCGCGTGGATCTCCTCACGGCCGGCATCCAGCGCCGCCAGCACGGCGCGACCGGGAAATGCCGTCGCTGCTTCGGCAGCCAGCGCCTCCAGTGTCGTCACTCCGATTGCCGGTATCTTCAGCGCCAGCGCCAGGCCACGCGCGGTCGAGACGCCGACCCGCAGACCGGTGAAGGAACCGGGGCCGACAGACACGGCAATGGCGCCAAGACCTGCATAGTCGGTTGCGCCTGCCTCCAGCGCTTCGGCGATGACCGCCATCAGCTGCTCGGCATGGCCCTTGCCGAGATCGAGCACCGAGCGGCCGAGCTCCCGCTTCGCCGTCGCGTCATAGACGCTAGCGGCGCAGAGGTTGGCGGCACAGTCGATGGCAAGCAATTTCATGAAGCAACCGGTTCGAAAGACAATTCCCTGTGCCCGCCACGGCCCGCCACCGCAAGGGGATAGTGCATAATTCGTTAAGCGGCTTCGCTTGTGGCCTATGCGGCCTGCTCGATGCGCAGCATGTGGTTGTCCCAGACATAGTCCGGTTCGGAGCGTGTCGCACCACTGCCCTCGACGATCTCGCCAGCGCCGGTGGTGGCCATGAAGCCGGTTCCATCGGGAGCCACGCCGCAGACCTCGACCAGCGCGCTGTTCGCGACGACCCGTCCGCTGGCCGCATCGAGCACGACAAGCGAGTTGCCTTCCGGCGAGGAGACCGCGACCGTGCCGGCAGCCGGATTGGCGGCGACCGAGCCTATGTAGTTGCGGAAGCCGGACAAAACGTCCTGCGGCATGTCGAGCAGTTGCAATTCCTTGCCGCGCACCGCGCGGCCGACCAGCAGCGGACGATCGGTGCCCGGGCCCCTGTACTGGCAGCCGAACCAGACCGTGCCGGACGGATCGGTGTCCATGTGGCGGATCGACAGCTGATGCAGTGCGGCCGGCAATTCGTGCTTCTCGATGAGGTCGCCGGTGACGCGGTCTATCAGCACGTAGGACGGCTTCATGGTCGCAATGTTGAGCTCGGCGCGGCCGTAATCCGGATGGGTCTCGATGCCGCCATTTGCTACCGCAATCGTCCTGCCATCGCCCAGGAGCAGAAGCTCGTGCGGACCCATTCCATAGGTCGGGAACTCGCCGACACGGCTGAATTTCGCCCGCGCATCGTAGACGCCGACGACGCCGGCGGCGTTGTCGAAGTCGTTTTCGGTGGCATAGAGCAGCGCACCGTCGGCCGAAAACACGCCATGGCCGAAGAAATGCCGGCCGGCGATGCTGGCGATGGTCAGCGGCGCATCACGGCCCGAATGGTCGAAAACCACGGCAAAGGTGCCGGGTTGCCGCGCGAAGACCACCGAGCGTTTCGATATGGGATCGAAGGTGACATCGTGGCCGCGATCGGGCAGATCGATCGCATGCAGGACTTTGCCGGCCTCGGACAGGACGGCAGCGCCAAAGCTGCCGTCGCGTTTGACGAAAGCGGTGGCGAAGACGGCGTCGGTCGAAAGCGTCGTTGCCCAGGCCGATGGCGCCATCGCGGCCATGAAGCCAACGCCTGCAGCTCTCAGGAAATCGCGGCGATCTATCAGCGGGGTTTTCAATTCAGTCCCCATCCAGCGAGGAGAAGCCTGCGGTCAGGCCGAATTCAGCGGTCAACCTGGTCCCGATCAGGGTCGACAGGCTGGAGGTGATCAGCGCGAAATGATCGAGCTTGTCGCGCAATGCCGGATCGGCAAGCGCCTTGTCGATTGGACCGCTGACGGCCTTGGCGGTGGCGACATCGTTGACCAATTGGATGTGGATCGCTTCGGCCATCCAGCGCGCATCGGCCGGCAGGGCGTCGCCAAGTTTCGAGGCCTGGAACAGCGTATCGATGCCGGAGAGATTGCCGGCCAGTGACGCGGTGGTGTTTTGCGAGCGCCAATAGATCGCTTGTTTCGGCTTGTCCGCGTCCGGCTTGCCGCCGAAAAACCCTTTCAGGCGCACGTCACGCACCATTTCCAGCTCGTTGATGAAGACGCCGACCAGTTCGGTCACCGCTTCATTGCCGTCGCGGTAGAGCGGGTTCTGCGGCCCCGGATTGGCCCAAAGCGCTGCAAAGCCGTCCGGTTTGTTCCAGGCGGCGCTGACCTCGCCGGCCATGGTTTCGATGTTGCCGGCAACAGCAGTGCCATAGGCGCAGCGGTAGGAATCATCCTTGCCGGCCAGTGCATCGGCGCCGTCGCCGTAAAGCACGAACTCCAGCGCGCCCAGCCCCTGCATGGCGACGCTCTTGCCGGCCAGCTGTGCCGGATCTGTGGCGGTTGGATCCTTCGCCGACAGCGCCGCCTGCACCTGCTTCAGGCCAATGCTCTTGCGATCCGGCCAGAACAGCATGCGTTCCAGCCGGTTGTTCTCCTTGATCGGCCCGAAGCCGATGATTTCGGCTGACGACCAGGCATAGACGGTGGCGGAGAATTCGGCGCGTGCGGCATCGAGCTCTCCTTGCGAGGGCGTGACGCACAGCTTGCGCATGGATCCGGTCAAGGCTTCCGCATGCTCGTGCAGGCCGGCATAGGCCGGGCGGACGAAGCCATCGATCGCCCGCTGGATGATGTCGGAGGCTTTGACCGCCGCCGACGCAGGGACAACGCCCAGCAGGGCCAGCGGAAGAGCGAAAAACAATGCAGAACGCTTGAACATCACAGTGACTCCAGGAATTTGAGCAATGCGTCACGCTCGGTCGCGTTAGCGGCGGCAAAACGGTCGCGCGCTTTCTGCGCCTCGCCGCCATGCCACAGGATCGCCTCAGCCAGGCTGCGCGCGCGCCCGTCATGCAGAAAGAAGGAATTGCCGTTGACTGTCTCGGTCAGGCCGATGCCCCACAGCGGCGGCGTGCGCCACTCATTGCCCGTCGCATCGCCCACGGCCTGGCCATCGGCCAGATCAGGCCCCATGTCGTGCAGCAGGAAGTCGGAATAGGGCCAGATCAACTGGAAGGCCTGCGCCTTATTGGGCGTATCGCGGCGCGTGACGAATTTCGGCGTATGGCAGGCAATGCAGCCGATCTCGTAGAATGTCTTTTTGCCCGCGAGCACGTCCGGCCGGTCGAGGTCCCGGCGCGACGGCACGGCCAGGTTCTGCGAATAGAAGGTGACGAGATCCATCACCGGCGGCGGCGCCTCGACCGGGCCAAGACGCTGCTGCACGCCGTTCGGCATGGCGAGGCATTTTGCCTCCGCAGCAGTGCAATCGCCCCAATGCCTCGGCTCTTCGAGCGTCGAGATGCCGATGTCGCCGGCAAAGGCATCCGCCGCCTGCTGGCGGATCGACGCGGTCTGCGCCTTCCAGCCGAAGCGGCCGAGCGTCAGTTCCCCGTTCAGGCTATCGCGCACGATGTTCGGCCTGCCGGAAATGCCGTCGCCGTCCCTGTCGTCCGGATCGGCTTGGGCGAGAATATCAGACGGCGCGATCTGTTCGATCAGGCCCAGGCCGATCATCGGCGGGGTCAGGCGCGGCGACAGTGTGGTGCGTGGGTCAAGCGGCCCGTAGCCAAGGCCGTCAACCGAATAGCTCGGCTTGCGCAAGGAGATCACAGCGCCGTCCGTCAGCTCTACCTTACGTTCCTGATAGTCGATATGCATCCTGCCTTCACCGGGCAGGCCGGGTACGGCGAGCTCCTGCAATTGCCTGCCGTAGACCGGGTCGGGGAAGTTGAGCACCTCATGGTCGGCAAGCGCCGCCTTCTCTTCCACGCTGCTGGCGTCGCGGGCCAGCCGCAGGAACATCGACGTGGTGCCGGCGTCGCCTTGCGGCGGGCGGCCGCGGCCGTCCTTCAGATGACAGTTCTGGCAGGCACGTTCGTTGAACAGCGGGCCGAGCCCGTCCGACGCCTGCGTCGAGGATGGCGACGAGACCCAGTTCTTGCGGAAAAGGGCATTGCCAAGCTTGAAGTCGCCCTGTTCCTCGAAGGTGAGGTTGGCCGAGGATTGCGAGAAGGAATCGCGGCTGACGTCCTTTCGGGACGTGCCGGCGCCACCTTGCATCAGTTCGAACGGCTCTGGCCTGGAAAAATCCGTGGTCGGCCTGGTGACGGCGATGGCGCGCGCCTGATCCTTCGCATTGAGGTCGGTGCGCGTGGTAGCGAAGCCGGCCGGCTGAAGATCACCCGCCATCGCCGAAGAGGTAAGCGCCAACACGAGCATGACACAGCGCCGACGCGCCAATCCGGCTGGCGTCTTCTCAGGGGGCGGCGAGCCATTGGCCCGCCGCGAGCGGCGCACGAATTCTAGCAGGCGCCGCATTCCCGCATGCCCTTACTCCGCCTCGTCTGCCGATGCGGCGTTGAGCTGGCCGTATTTCTCCTCGCCGATCGAGGCAAGCAGGTCGAGCTGCGTCTCAAGAAAGTCGATGTGACCCTCCTCGTCGGCCAGCAATTCCTCGAACAGCTTCATCGTCACGTAGTCGCCGGCGTCGTTGCAGATTTCGCGCGAACGCTTGTAGGCGGTACGTGCGTCATATTCTCCGGCAAGGTCGGATTCGAGCACTTCCTTGACGTTCTGCCCGATGCGCAGCGGCGCCACGGACTGCAGGTTCGGATGGCCTTCGAGGAAGATGATGCGGGCGACGAGCTTGTCGGCATGGTGCATCTCCTCGATCGATTCCGCCCGCTCCTTCTTTGCCAGCTTCGCGTATCCCCAGTCCTCAAGCAGACGGAAATGCACCCAGTACTGATTGACGGCCCCAAGCTCCAGAAAAAGGGCCTCGTTAAGCCGCTCGATGATCTGCGGATCGCCTTTCATGAATTCTGCTCCCGTATTGGATGCGCAGGCCTCTGACGCGATCCAGGTGTGAAACGACATCCACGCCGCTCGCCTCCGAGCGGGCGTGGTAGTTTTCGGTGACCCGAATGATCGTTTCCACCACATTTGGGAAGCAGCCGCAACAGCGACCGCGCTTTTGCATTGCATGATAGATCTTCGCCGGCACGATCAACTGCCAGGGATCCTGGTCCAGCAGCCCGACGATCGTCTGCTCGATCTCCTTCTCGGTGATGATGTTGCAATGACAAATCAGCATTGGCTTGCTCGGCTGGCTGACGGCGTCTCCCGCGCCGTGTGGCTTGATCTTCTGGCGGAGGCCGTTCCAAAGCCGGTTGTCCGGCTCCGGGTCAGTCTCCGTCGTTTACCCCTTACTTGAACACCTTGTCCGGCGCGTCGAGGCTGTCGGACCCTTCGAAGGCGATGGTGCTGAGCTTCAGGGAGCCGACGGCGCGCTCAATCGACTTGGTCTGATCGATCAGCGCATCGATCGCCGCCTGGACGGTGGCATTGCCCTCAATGTTGCCCTCGGCGATCTGCTGGTCATAGGCCTCGCCGGCCAGTGCACGCGCCTTGATCGCCTCCATCTTGGCGACCGAAACATCGAGCTTGTCAGACAGTTCCTTGTCGATCGCCGGGTCGGCCGCCTTCACCATATCGGCCACCGAAGGACCCGAAACGATGGTGCCGTCGAGACGCGTGTAGCTCGCATGATAGGCCGCGCGAATGCCGATGGCGTCGTAGAGATGCGAATTGTAGGTGTTGTCGGAGAAGCAATCGTGCTCCTCTTCCGGATCATGCAGCAGTAGGCCGAGCTTCATGCGCTCGCCGGCCAGTTCGCCGTAGGACAGCGAGCCCATGCCGGTGAAGATCGTCGAGATCGCCGTGTTCGGCTCGCCATCGACAAGAGCCTTGCGGGCGGCGCCGTCTTCCTTCCAGTTGCCGACCATCTCCTGAAGATCCGAAACCAGAAGGTCGCTGGCCGATTTCAGATACTCGGCGCGGCGGTCGCAATTACCGCCGGTGCAGTTCTTGAGGTCGTAGTCGGTGTCGGGGCGCTCGCCGGCACCCGGGCCGGTGCCATGCAGGTCCTGGCCCCAGAGCAGGAATTCGATGGCGTGATAGCCGGTGGCGACATTGGCCTCGATGCCGCCGGCTCCCTGCAGCGTGCCGGAGAGGAATTCCGGCGAAAGCTTCGATGCATCGACCTTCTTGCCGTTGATCTCGATCTCCTTGTTGGCGATCACATTGGCCGTGTAGAGCGCGTTCGCGTCCGATTCGGTGCCGTAGCTCTTGGCGACATAGTCGATCAAGCCTTCATCCAGCGGCCAGGAATTCACCTTGCCTTCCCAGTCGTCGACGATCTTGTTGCCGAAGCGGTAGACTTCGGTCTGCTGGTAGGGAACGCGCGATGCCTTCCAGGCGTCACGGGCAGCGTTGAGGGTTTCCACCGATGGCGTGGCGAGCAGCGCGTCGACCGCCTTGTCGAGCGCCTGCGCGGTGGTCAGCGAATCTTCGTATTTCGCGAGCGCGATGTCGGAATAGGTCTTGATGACCGCCTTTACATCGGTTTCCGCCTTTGCCGGCAACACGAATACCGCCGCCGTCAGCAGGGCAGTGGCGCCGATCGCCGCAAGCCTGCTGCCATATCGTGCTGTCATGATCACTCTCCAGTTTCTCGGAAATTCTGTAAACGGCGCGCGCAGCAACCGGCGCCAGGCCATCTGCGGGCCATTGGGCGCAAGAGATGCCGCGCCATCGCGCGGTTCGCGGAAGAAAGACACCAAAATGCCTCCAATCGAAAGGGTTCAAGGCCCAGACATTAAAGGGATGCGCTGACGCGCGAGCTTCCATAAAGCTGCGACACCGTCGGATGTCAATGACAATCCGCAAGAAAAGTCAATCGAAACAACAGTTTAGAATTATTCTAAACTGCGACTGTCAACTTTATGCATTTTCCTGCACCGGTCTTGCCGCTGAACTGTGCGATTGACAGCCGCCATCCCGGATGCGACCCGCAAAAGCTCGCTTGCAGCGGTGCCAGACAATTGCCATCTGGCGGAACATCCTAGGGTAGAATCGGGATTGAGTGCGATGAAGAACGGTGTGGTCATTGTCGGCGCGGGTCATGCGGGCGTGCAAGCGGCCGCAAGTCTGCGCGAGGACGGTTATGACGGACCGGTAATCCTCGTCGGAGATGAGGACGAACTGCCCTACCACAAGCCGCCGCTGTCGAAGACCTTCATCAAGGATGCCGAGGCCAAGCCACAACCCTTGCGCGGCGAGGCCTTTTACACCGGCAGCGCCATCGACTACCGGCCTGGCGTCAGGATCGATCGCATCGATGCCGGACGCCGCAGTTTGGATATTGCCGGCGGTGGTGCGCTTGCCTTCGACCACCTGATCCTGGCGACAGGCTCGCGCCCGCGCACGCTGCCGCTGCCCGGTGCCGATCTGTCCGGGGTGCTGTCGCTGCGCTCGCTGGCCGATGCGCGGCTGATTCGCGACCTCAGCGCGCAAACCGACGAAGTCGTCATCCTCGGCGGCGGTTTCATCGGGCTGGAGATCGCAGCCACGTTGAGGGCCGCCGGCCGCACGGTGACAGTGGTCGAGGCGGTGGACCGGCTGCTCGGCCGCGCCGTGGCGCCGGTGGTGGCGAGCCACGTCCGGCAACGGCTGGAAGCGACGGGCGTGCGCATCCTCACCGGCACCTCGATCGCCGGGCTCGAAGGCGAAAACGGTCATGTCGTGGCCGCGATCACCTCGTCAGGCGAAAGACTGCCGGCGCGCATGGTCATTGTCGGCATTGGTGCCGTGCCGAATGTCGAACTGGCACAGGAAGCTGGCCTCGGCATCGCCAACGGCATCCGCGTCGATCACCAGATGCGGACTTCGGTGCCGGAGATTCTCGCTATTGGCGATGCTGCCTCTTACCGTCACTGGTTCACCGGCGGCGACGTGCGGCTGGAATCGGTGCAGAATGCCACCGACCAGGCGCGGCTTGCCGCGCGCACGATATCAGGCCATGCCGACGCCTATTCTGCGGTGCCATGGTTCTGGTCCGACATCGGCGACATGAAGCTGCAGATGGTCGGCCTGACCGCCGGCGGCGACAGCCATGTCGTGCTGGGCGGCCTTCCCGACAACAAATTCTCGATCTACCACTATGCCGGCGACCGGCTGCTCGGCATCGAATCGGTCAACCGTCCGGGCGACCATATGCTTGGCCGCAAGATGTTGGGCGCCGGCTTCTCGCCGACGCCGCAGACGGTGGCCGCTGGCCCCGAGGGGCTGAAAGCGGCACTGGCTGCTTTCCTCGAGAATGAGCCCGCCAGAGCGGCGGGATAATTCCGTCCCTCAGGCGCGGCACCTTACTGATCAGGCGGCGCAGACTTCGCGGATCGAGCTTTCCAGAATGTCGAGTGCTTCGTTCATGACTTCGTCCTGGATGGTGATCGGCGCCAGGAAGCGGATGACGTTGCCGTAGACGCCGCAGGTCAACAGGATCAGGCCCTTGTCGAGCGCCTTCAACCGGATCGCATTGGCGATCTCGGCTGAGGGCAGGCCCTTCTTGACGTCGTTGAACTCGACCGCGTTCATGAAGCCGAGACCTCTGATGTCGACGATCTCGGGCACGTCGTCGCGGATCGACTGCAGCCGCTGTTTCAGCCTTGCGCCCAGCGTATTGGCGCGGTCGCACAGCTTTTCATCCTCGATCACGTCGAGCACGGCGTGCGCCGCGGCAACGCCGATCGGACTGCCGCCATAGGTGCCGCCGAGCCCGCCGGGGCCGGGCGCATCCATGATTTCGGCGCGGCCGGTGACCGCCGCCAGAGGAAAGCCGCCGGCCAGGCTCTTGGCCATGGTGGTGATGTCGGCGGCCACCTCATGGTGATCCATAGCAAACATCTTGCCGGTGCGGGCAAAGCCGGTCTGCACTTCGTCGGCGATCAGCAGCATGCCGTGCTGGTCGCAAAGCTTGCGCAGCGCAACCAGGAAATCCCGCGGCGCGTCGTAGAAGCCGCCCTCGCCCTGAACCGGCTCGATGATGATGGCGGCGACGCGCGCCGGATCCACATCGGCCTTGAACAACCGGTCGAGCGCCGCCAGCGAGTCGGCGACCGAGACACCGTGCAGCGGCACAGGAAACGGCGCATGGTAGACATCGCCCGGCATGGCGCCGAAGCCGACCTTGTAAGGCACGACCTTGCCGGTCAGCGCCATGCCCATGAAGGTGCGGCCATGGAAGCCGCCGGCGAAGGCAATGACCGCCTGACGGCCGGTGGCATTGCGGGCGATCTTGATGGCGTTCTCGACAGCCTCGGCCCCGGTGGTGACGAAGATCGTCTTCTTCTCGAACTTGCCGGGCAGCATGCCGTTCAGCCGTTCGGCCAGGCGCACATAGCTCTCATAGGGCACCACCTGGTGGCAGGTGTGGGTGAAGCGGTCGAGCTGTGCCTTGACCGCCTCGATCACCCTGGGATGGCGATGCCCGGTGTTGACGACGGCGATGCCCGACGAGAAATCGATATAGCGACGCCCCTCGACATCCCAGATTTCCGAATTCTCAGCCCGGTCGGCATAAATCTGCGTGGTCATGCCGACGCCGCGGGAAATCGATTGGTTCTTGCGTTCGGAAATGGCTGAATTCTTCATCGTATCCCTCACCGGGCCGGCGCCCGTCCTGTTTGATGCCGTTGAGATGTCTTCTGACCTTATTTCACGTTTTCCTCAAGTCGGCACCACCGGCAGGCGATTGGGCCTGCGGTGGGCAGATCCCGGCGCTTAGCCAGTCGGGCGATACACGTACGAGACCGGTTTCCTTTTCCCGGGGATCGACTATCCTCTGGATGGCCGCGAGGCACCGCGATCAGCGAGCGGCCCGCGGTCGGGAGAGCCCATGAGCAGGAACGTGACTTCGCCCGTCTCGCAGCCATCGGTCAAAGCTCCCGGTCTTTTGTCTTTTCCAGCCGCCCCGGCGCTTTTCGCCTGCACGGCGGCGCTGCTTCTGGCCGGCTGTCAGAAGCAGGAAGCGGCGGACAAGAAACTGCAGATCATGGTGCGCACCGAAACGGTGGCGATGGCCGACTATGCGCCAAGGACTTCGCTGACCGGGGTGATCGCGGCGCGTACGCTGAACAATCTGTCGTTCCGGGTCGGCGGTCGCGTCGCCGAACGGTTTGTCGATGTCGGCCAGCATGTCGATCAAGGCACGGTGCTCGCCCGCATCGACCCGCAGGAGCAGGAATCCGACCTGCGCTCGGCGCAGGCCGATCTTGATGCAGCCAAGGCGCAACTGACCCAGTCCGTTGCCGCCTTCGAGCGGCAGAAAACGCTGCTGGCGCAGGGCTTCACCACCAGGCGCGACTATGACGCCGCGGACCAGGCCCTGAAGGTGGCACAAGGCAGCGTCGAAGCCGCGCAGAGCGCTTTCTCCAACGCCCAGCAAAACCTGTCCTTCACCGAGCTCAAGGCCGGTGCCGCCGGCGTGATCACCGCCCGCCAAGTCGAAACCGGCCAAGTGGTGCAAGCCGCGCAAACCGTCTTCACCGTCGCCGAGGACGGCGACCGCGACGCGGTGTTCAACGTGCAGGAGACGCTGATCGCCAAGACACCGGCATCGCCTGCGGTGACGATCACGCTGTTGTCCGATCCGCAGGTCAGGGCAACGGGCAAGGTCCGCGAAATCTCGCCTGCGGTCGACCCGGCTTCGGGCTCGATCCGGGTCAAGGTCGCCATTCCCGACACGCCCGCCGGCATGCCGCTGGGAGCAGCCGTCATCGGCTCGGTAAGCGCCAAGCCGGCGAAGGCGATCCTGCTGCCCTGGCAGGCGCTGACGTCCAGCGGCGGCAAGCCGGCGGTCTGGATCGTCGATCCCTCGACCAAGGCGGTGACGATGGCGCCGGTCGAAGTGCTGGCGTTCAATTCGGGCACGGTCGTGATCGCCAGGGGACTGGACGAAGGCCAGAGCGTCGTCACCGCTGGAGGACAGCTGCTCAGCCCTGGACAGACGATCGAGATATCGGGAGCGGGCCAATGAGCCGGACGCCGCGCATCCTGCTCGGCGTGCTCATGCTCGGCGCGCTGGCATCCTGCTCCAGGTCGGAGGAAAAGCCGCCCGAGATCATCCGGCCGGTGCTGTCGATGGTGATCGAGCCGCGCACCACGCAAGTCTTCGGTTTTGCCGGATCCGTCGAACCGCAGGTCAGCGCCGATCTGGCCTTCCGTCTGCTTGGCCGGGTCGTCTCGCGCGACGTCCAGGTCGGCGACATCGTCAGCAAGGGCACGACGATAGCGGCACTCGATCCGACCGCGCTGGAGTTGTCGCTCCAGGCG